>CAIWDB010000101.1 GCA_903911305.1 uncultured Methylococcaceae bacterium
GGCTAACGCGAGCACCGACGTGGCGATCCAGAAGCTGTGCGAGGAATTGAACGAGACGGAAACCCTATTCCCTAGGACCAATCTACGGCTAATTCTGGAAATGGGATATTCATAAAATCCAAGACATCAGTATCTCTGAAGGTGAACTTGGGTTGTTTGGGGTTGTTTGGGTTTGTTTGTATCGCTCATTTTCTGCACATCTACTGACATTGTAATATGCCTCTAGAAGTGTGCAGGATCATTAGACCACTACATGAAAGCACGGTGCGGTATCTTGTCAATGCAAGCTCGATATATTTATTGGAGTACGCGGGCATCACTCAGAACTAAATTCTTTTGCTATGCTTTAATGCAAGCCTGATGGACATTGCGTAACAAAACAAAGCTATCAGTCGGAAAACCCATCACCTATGCTTGTTATCAAACCGAGAGGACTTATAAGAATTGGATTTTCGTTTAGAATAAACGCATGAGTCGATGAAGCTTGAAGATGTGATAGAAAAAGCGCGTTTGCTCCAGCACCTCTGTTGTCCCTTGCAACTGTTCGGAATAGCTATGTCACCATACAAAGAAATGATCATTGACTCTCAAAGCATTGATTTTCATAGCACCTTAATTGCCCTGAGCAGCGCGTTAGATCTAGTTGGCGTTGACGAAGTTCACCACGGCAAGCGGGTAGCCATGATGGCCCACCACATGGCCCAAGAGATGGGGTGGCCTGAAGAGGAAAGCTACTCCATCTTGGTTGCAGGCATGCTACATGATTGCGGTGTGTCCAAAAACCAAGAGCACCGAAATCTCACCGAGACCCTAGAATGGGATGGGGCGGAAGAACATTGTATTCGTGGTGCGGGTTATTTGTCCGCCTGCCCGCCACTGGCGCATTTGGCCCTCGAAATCCGCTATCACCATACCCGATGGGAAACACTTCTAACACTACCCTTGGATGAACACACTCGCCGCAGGGCGAATTTGATTTATCTGGCTGACCGGGTTGATGTGTTGCAAGCGCCATTCCTTGGCAGTGAGCTCATCTTGATGGAGTTTGAAGGCATCATCTCACGCATTCAAACCCTGACAGGCACTCTGTTTGCAGCCGATTTGGTGGCAGCTTTCACGGCTGCTGCCCAAGTCCAAGCCTTCTGGTTGTCCATGGAGCCCGACTATCTGGATGAAGACCTAGTGAATTTGGGGGTTGCCCGACATCCAACCATTCTTGATTACGCCAGTTTGAAGGAGGTTGCACGCCTGTTTTCCCATGTGGTGGATGCCAAAAGCCCCTTCACCGATGAGCATTCACAGCGGGTTGCCCGAATTGCACGTCAATTGGGCAGTGATTTAGGTTTGCCTGCTGAAAATCTGGAACAACTAGAAATCGCCGGGCTATTGCATGACATCGGCAAGTTGCGTGTTTCCGAGGGCATCATTGAAAAGCCCGGGTGCCTGTCGCCCGAGGAACGTGCCAGCATTCATCGTCATAGTTACGACACCTACCGTATCCTGCGACGGGCTTTTGGCCATACCCACATTCCGGTCTGGGCAGGATCCCATCATGAAAAATTGCGGGGCGATGGCTATCCGTTCGGAAGCCAAGGCAACGAACTTGATTTGGAATGCCGGATCATGAGCGTAGCGGATATTTTTCAAGCACTGGCGCAAAACCGGGCCTATCGAAAAGGCACCGGCTTGGAAGAAATCTTGGATGACTTACGCCGACGAGTAGAAGACGGCGAGATCGACGGCATTGTGGTCGAGAGACTGGCAAAGCAGGGCGCTTACTACTATGACCTCGCAACGCGAGATTGAAAATCTCTCAACTCAATACAGCCAGACAAATTCACTCATTGAAAATCGTCATTTGGTTGATCATGAAATCAAATTTTTCATCCCCCTCTATCCGCAATCGGCCCATTCTCAGGTCGGTTTTCGCGCTATTGCTTGTATTGGCCCTTGGATGGGCAGCAACCGCGTTTCGAGATGCCCAATTCCGGCACATGCGACAGGATGTTGAAAACGAACTCACCACCATAGGCAACCTCAAGGCTCGCCAATTCGACGCTTGGCGCAACGAGCGGCTAAGCAATGGCGGGGTATTGATGGATAATCCGTTTTTAATGGATGCGATCACCCGCTGGACTTCTGCTCCTCAGGCTGTCCTGACCGAACGGTTGCTTACCCAATTCCGCAGCCTCCGGGCACGCTATGGCTATCACGACATTTTGCTGTTGGATACTGAAGGTCGTATCGTTCTGGGTTTGAACGGGGTTGAAGGCGCTATGGATGGCGCGGACCGTGACGGGTTAGTCGCCGCAGTCCAAGGCCACAAGCCCGTTCTGACTGATGTCCATGCCGACGGTGCCTATCCATTTCCACATCTGAACCTCATTGCCCCTCTGTTTCGAGGCTCCAACCAGAATGCCGCACAGTTGGGCGCAATTGTGTTGACCATTGACGCCCGCCAGTCGCTTTACCCATTGCTCCAGTCTTGGCCAACTCCCAGCGCCAGCGCCGAGACGCTTATGGTCCGCCGCGACGATGATCAAGTCCTTTTCCTGAATGAGCTCCGGCATCAACCTGGGGCTGCGCTCAATTTGAGAACACCGCTAGGCTACACCGACAATATAGCTGTACAGACAGTACAGGGTAAAACCGGATTGATCGAGGGGCAAGACTATCGTGGCAAGGAGGTCATCGCCACACCCCAGCCCGTGCCAGACTCCCCTTGGTTCCTGATTTCCAAGATAGACAAAGCCGAAGCTTTCGCCGAAGGGAGGCAACACGTTAACCTGATGACGGCTGTTGGCTTGGGAGGAGTAGGCTTGTTTCTAATGATCGGATTTGGGGCTTGGCAACGCAGGGAGAAAGCAAATTACAAGGCGTTGTTCGAAATCAAAGCAGCGCAGGACGAAAGCGAGGAACGTTATGCACTGGTGTTGAGAGGCATTGATGACGGCATTTGGGACTGGAATTTATTGACCCATGATGTGTATTTCTCGCCACGCTGGAAGGCCATACTTGGTTATGCAGACGACGAACTTCCCAACGAAGAGGCAAGCTTTTTCGACCGCGTCCATCCTGACGATCGGACTACAGTCCTCGGGGCTCAGCGTCGACAGTTGGAAGACCACCAACCCTACCAGGTGGAAATACGGCTGCGCCATAGGGATGGCAGCTACCGCTGGGTGTTTTCGCGGGGACATGCATGGCGTGATAACGACGGCCAGCCATTCCGCTTCCTTGGCGCAATCACCGACATCACCGAGCGAAAGGAAGCGGCAGACCTCTACCGCAAAATTCTCGCCACATCGAACGACGGTTTCTGGCTGGTGGATGCAAACACGGAAAGCCTTTTGGATGTCAACGGGGCCGCAGTGGAACTCAGCGGTTATTCTCGCGAGGAAATGCTGAAGATGCGGATATCCGACTTGGAAATAAATCATTCCGAGGCTGATGCCTCCGCCCACAGCGAAGCTATCCTCAGGCAAGTTCACGCAATTTTTCAAACCCGGCATCGGACTTGTGATGGTCGCATCATTGATGTAGAAGTGAATACCTCGCCCGTTCTTGGGACGGGGACTTTCGTCGCATTTCTCCGCGACATCACCGAAAAGAAAAAATCCGAGGAACTCATCTGGCAGCAGGCCAATTTTGATGCCCTGACAGGGCTGCCTAACCGACGGATGGTTTACGACCGACTTAAACACGAAATCAATAAAAACAAACGCAATGGGAAACCGCTTGCTTTCATGCTCATCGATCTCGACCACTTCAAGGAAGTCAATGATTCACTCGGCCACGAGATGGGCGATGTGTTGCTCAAGGAAGCCGCGAGGCGAATGTTGGGTTGTGTGCGTCAGACCGACACTGTCGGACGCCTAGGCGGTGATGAGTTCACCATCATCGTGGGAGAACTGGACGACGTAAACAGCGTGGGAAGGATTGCCCAATCGGTCTTGGACAGTTTGTCCGCACCTTACCGGTTGGGTGCTGAATTGGCTTATGTGACGGCCAGCATTGGGATAACCGTATATCCTCCCGATGTCACCGGCGATGTTACAACGCTGCTTAAGAATGCTGATCAGGCCATGTACGCCGCCAAACATCAAGGCCGCAACGGATTTCAGTATTTCACCCCCTCGATGCAGGAGGTTGCAAACACTCGGATGAGCATCATCAATGATTTGCATGTCGCCCTCCAAGAAGGTCAATTCAGAGTGGTTTACCAGCCAATCGTCGAACTGGAGACGGGTGCCATCCACAAAGCGGAGGCGCTCGTGCGATGGGAGCATCCGGCGCTTGGACTGGTCAGCCCTGCCGATTTCATCCCAATCGCCGAAGAAACCGGGTTTATCGCCGATATTGGCACTTGGGTTTTTCACCAAGCAGCCACACAAGCAGTCCGTTGGCGCACTCTTCAACCCGATTTCCAGATTAGTGTCAACAAGTCGCCAGTGCAGTTCATGAACCATGCCGAAAAACACGACTCATGGTTCGATTTTCTAGAGGAGCTAGGTCTGCCCGGACAAAGCATTGCAATAGAAGTGACTGAAGGCTTGCTCATGGAAACCAAAGACAGAATCACCGCTCAGCTATCGGCGTTCAGAAAAAAAGGTATGCAGATAGCGCTGGATGATTTCGGCACGGGATATTCGTCGCTTGCCTACCTCAAAAAACTTGAAATCGATTACCTCAAAATTGACCAGTCTTTCACGCATAATCTATCCGCCAACTCTGATGAAATGGTGCTTTGTGAAGCCATCATCGTAATGGCGCACAAGCTTGGAATCAAGGTGATTGCAGAAGGCATCGAGACTCATGGACAGCACGATCTGCTTAAGGCAATGGGATGCGATTACGGGCAGGGATATCATTTCTCAAATCCCTTGCCTGCTAGGGAATTTGAGAAGTTGCTCATGCTTGTTGATAACCGTCATTCCGCACCCCTTATCCAGAGTTGGCATATACAGTGACGTAGCGTTCGCCGAGCAAGTTGAGCAGTTCCCTGTGATGGGTTTTGAGATTCAACAGGTCAGCGGCTTTTCCCGCGTGGTGCCGTGGCAGCGGTTGCCCGCCTCGCCCATGACCCATTCCGCCGCCTGGCGGTTGGCATCGGCCAGGCTGCGGAACTCGCGCAGCGGCAAAAAGCCGCGCTTCACGTATTTGACGCCGGACTCGACAATCCCCTTCTTCTGCGGGTCCCTTGGCGGGCAAGGGTCGATGCGGAATCCGTAACCCTCCGCACAGTCGGCATAGGCGCGCTGCACCTCGGGGTCGTGGATGCTGGCGCGAGTGATGGCGCACTTGGGGTTGTCGATGATGACGCGGCCCGGGACACCGCCGAACCACTCGAAGGCACGGCGGTGGCAGGCAAGCCAGGTGACGGAACTCTGGTCGCGCACCATTTCCACATACTGGTGCCGGGACCAGCACAGCGTCATCACGAAGAACCAAGTCTTGAAGGCTTCGCCGGTGAAGGCATGGGTGATCGCCGGGCCGGAGCCGAAATCGACCTGCGCGGCCTCGCCCGGCTTGAAGTCGAGCCGCAGCGGCACGTCGGGGGGCGACTCGGCCAACAGTTGGCGGACAAACCGGTGCACCGAGGAGTAACTCCCCATGTAGCCGTGGTTGCGGGCCAGGGCGGCGTGGATGGTCGTGCCCTGGATGCCTTGCGCGTGCCATTGGGCAATCTGCCCCCGCCAAGGCTCCAGCGTGGAAACACAACTGACCGGCAACCCCTCGCGGCAGTCGAACTGCGCCGCCAAAGTTGCGTCGTCAGGCAGTGTCGAATCGGGTGACAGCCAGCCGAGCCCGGCCGCCACACTGCGCACTTTGGCGACCTTCCTGCGCCCCATGGCCTTGGACCGGGCAATCTCCCGGTCCGAATCCCCCTGGCGCATCCGCACCAGGATCTGTCGATAGTGATACATCTCAAACCTCCGATTAGTCATAGCCACCTCTGGCAAAAAAGCCGGGGGGATAACCGATTAATGAAAGTTCGAACCCCTGATTAAAGTTGAAGTGGCTCCTTTACGGCGAGAATAGAGTGGCTCCTTTATGCCGGAAATCCACTGGCTCCATTACGCCGAAAATTCACAGCCATGGCGAAGCTGGGCCTGCAACCGCGCCACCCCAAGCGCTTCAAGGTCACGACGGACAGCAACCACGGCGAATCCGTCTCGCCCAACCGGCTGGGCCGGCAATTCGACGTGGCGGCCCCCAACACCGTCTGGACGGCCGACATCACCTACGTGTGGACGCTGGAAGGCTGGCTGTACGTGGCCATCGTCGTGGATTTGTTCTCAAGGCAAGTTGTCGGGTGGGCCATGGCCGGCCACATGCGGGCGTCGCTGTGTGCGCAAGCCTTGCAAATGGCCTGTTGGCGGCGCAAACCCGCTGCGGGGCTGCTGCACCACTCGGATCGCGGTAGCCAATACGCCAGCGCCGAATACCGCGAGCATCTGAAGTCCATGGGCATGCAGCAGAGCATGAGCCGCAAGGGCAACTGCTGGGACAACAGCCCGACGGAACGGGTGTTCCGCAGCCTGAAACACGAACAACTGAACGATGAGAAGCTCGCAACCAGAGACCAGGCAAAATTGAGCATCATCGATTACCTGGCTTTTTACAACGGCAGGCGTTCGCATTCAAAACTGGGTTACCGAACACCTTTGGAATTTGAACAAGAATTTTACAGCAAGGCTGCCTAGAAAAGTGTCCGGTTTTACTTGACCATTACA
>CAIWDB010000102.1 GCA_903911305.1 uncultured Methylococcaceae bacterium
CGTCAAGGACTTGGAAGGTGACATGGATTTAGTCGCAGAAAAGCTGGCAAGAGTGAAAAGGGAAGGTGTCCCCAATTATTTCGGCCCGCAACGCTTCGGACGGGAAGGCAATAACCTAGTTCAAGCCGAAGCCATGTTCAAAGGCGAATTACGTGTAAGAGATCGCAATTTGGAAGGTATCTATTTGTCCGCCGCTAGATCAGAAATCTTCAACTGGGTGTTGGGCAAGCGAGTGGAGACAGGACACTGGAACCAAGCCATAGCCGGTGATGTATTCATGTTTGCCGATTCGCATAGTTATTTCCGCGCCGAACGGTCACCCGAAACCTTGGCCCGTCTCGCTGCATTGGATATTCATCCCAGTGGGCCGTTATGGGGCAAGGGAGAGCCAGCCAACTCCGACGAGGCTTTAGCCATTGAGCAAGCGACGGCGATGGAGTTGCCCATTTTAAGTGAGGGATTGGAGAAGATTGGCATGGAAATCGCCCGTCGCCCGTTACGCTTGCCTGTTCCTGATTTAAGGTGGGAATTTTGCGGGGATAGCGCTTTGCGGCTGTGTTTTACCCTTCCAGCCGGGGCTTATGCCACCGTGGTGTTGAGGGAGATTGTCTCATTTGATGGTTCGGTGGATTGATGAGCAGGCCAAAGCGGACAATACCGAGAATGGTTAATACACATAAAATGTCTTGTACTTAACAAATCCCATGCGATAATTAGGAACGGTTATCATTTGGAGGTATGTCCATGTCCGAACCCAGACTTAGTTCACTACACCCCGGTGATTCCGCCATCATTAGGGCCATTTCTGCCGATGAGGGTTTGCATCACCGGCTTTTGGCGCTTGGCTTCCGCATTGGCAAAGAGGTACACCTTATCCGCCGTGCATGGTTCATGGGACCATTGCAAGTGCGCATAGGCACTACCGAGGTCATCATGCGTCGCAGCGACGCGGATAAGATTCGGGTCAGCCGCCAGACGATACAATGAAATGTATAGCCTTGCTGGGAATGCCGAACACCGGCAAGTCCACATTTTTTAATCGCTTTACTGGCGCTTCCGCACGGGTTGGCAACTGGCCCGGCATCACCATTGACTTGATGGCGGCGAAAATCCCGCTGAATGGGCAGGTTGTCCGCGTGGTGGACCTGCCCGGCATCTACGATTTCCATGGATTTTCTGAAGACGAAAAAGTCGTCCGCGATTTTTTGGAAAACAATCGCGTGGATTTGCTATTGATTGTCATCAATGGTGTGCAATTGGAGCGACAATTGAGCCTAGCTTTGCAAGCGCAACAATTAGGCTTGCCGTCCGTGCTATTGCTGAATATGGCAGACGAGGCAAAGCGGGCAGGCATCACCGTGGACATCGAAAAGATGGCAGCGAGTTTGAACATGCCCGTGGCATGGATTAGCGCAAAATATGGCGAGGGTTTCAAATCTGCCACTGCGGTGATTGCCAAAGCCTTGGCGACCAGTCTTCCGACCGACCCCGCCACATTACGCGAGAATCTGAGGGCGGACGATGAAATCGAAGCGGCCATGGAAAAAATCATGGTCGAAGCGGTGCAAATCCCAAAAACCATGCCCAAGGGCATGTCTTCCACCCTAGACCGAGTCCTGCTGCATCCTATATTTGGATTGCCGCTGTTTTTCCTAATCATGTTCGTGTTGTTCCAATTCATCTTCACCCTCGGCAAGCCTATGCAAGACGGCATGGCGTGGCTGTTGGCACAATTGCGCAACCTGGCTTTGGAGCCAATGCTTGCCAGCGTGCCCACTTGGCTGCAAGGCTTGTTACTGGACGGCATTTATAATGGCGTGGGCACAGTGGCGGCTTTTGTGCCGGTCATCATTTTATTTTTCTTAGTGATGACGGTCGTGGAAGATAGTGGTTACTTGTCCCGTGCCGCATTTTTGATGGACGCGGTGATGGCAAAGATGGGTTTGGACGGGCGTAGCTTCGTCATGTTGCTAATGGGTTTCGGCTGTAATGTGCCGGCCCTGATGGGGACGCGCATCATGCGCTCACGTGCATTGCGTTTGCTGACCATGTTAGTCATCCCTTTTTCTTTGTGTTCGGCACGATTGCAAGTTTTTCTGTTCCTAATCACGGCAATTTTTACCGCACAAGCCGCACCGTTAGTGTTATTCAGCCTCTATTTATTAAGCTTTGCCACTGCCTTACTGACTGCTTTACTATTTAAGCGCCGTTTTCCCAGCACCGAACCATTCATCATCGAACTACCGCCTTACCGACTGCCGACTACCCGCCAAATAATTTTAAGGGCTTGGCATGAAGTTCGCCATTTTCTCAAACGGGCTTCTAAATTCATCACGCTCGGCGTCGTTGCGGTGTGGGTGTTAACCCATGTGCCGGGTGATGTACCCCCTGCCAGTGCTGACACATTGGCCGGTCATATCAGTGCTTGGCTGGCCCCGGTATTATCGCCGATTGGCATTGACGCTCAATTATCAGTCGTGTTGATTTTTGGTTTTGTTGCCAAGGAAATCGTCATTGGCTCTTTGGCTGCGATCTATGGCTTGGAAGGCGATTCTTTGATGGGCTTGATGGCGCAGAAATTGGATTGGGTGCAAGCCTACAGTTTCATGTTGTTTACGTTGATTTACACCCCTTGCCTGTCCGCCGTGGCAACCTTGCGCAACGAATCGAAAAGCTATCGTTTTATGTTTGCCTCGATTGTGTGGTCATTGATACTGGCTTGGGTGGTCAGTTTCGTGTTTTACCAAGGCGCTAGGGCGTTGGGGTTTTAGGCGGGGTTGCGAGAGCGGTCTTCACTGATTAATGCCCACTTATGAGTTTTCTGCCCCGTGATTTTATTGAAACCCGCGAAGGCTTAATCTTTGCCGTGGTCGATGGTTTTATCGAAGAAGGCAAGGTGTTATGCTTTTTGCGCTACGATCCAAGCGGTAAACTGACTACCCAAGCAGCCAACTCGCTGTTAACCGCAAACTTCCCCCAATACCTTCATCATTCAATCCGACTCGATACCGATCTCCATGCGGTTCCAGTCGATTGTATCGCCCGGCATCACCAACCTAGGGCAAGGGCGCGGGAGTTGTTGGCAAAAAGTCCAGCGGATGCCATCGAAACCAAGCTGCTAAGCCTATTAAAAATGTTGATGGAATTAGGATTGCCGGTCGATGTATTCGGTGTCACCGGTTCGTTGTTGATTGGGCGGCAGACCATGCATTCAGATGTGGATGTGGTGATCTATGGCAGAGACTATTTTTTCCGTGCCATAGCCAAAGTGAATGAGTTAAAAGCTGAAGGCGTATTAGATGATTTGAACGAATCGGCTTGGCGAGATGCCTATGCCCGACGCGGTTGTGAGTTAAGCTTCAAAGAATATCTTTGGCATGAGCGACGCAAGGGCAATATGGGATTGATTGACGGAACCAAGTTCGACCTTGCCCTCATAGTGGAAGAGTTGATTGAAAATATTCAGCGTGATTGGCAAAAGCTTGGCCCAATGGTAATCAAAGCGCGTGTGCTGGATGATGCACAATCCTTTGAACAACCCGCCCGCTACCTTATCAATCATGCTGACATTGGCGAAGTCCTCAGTTTTACCCAAACCTACACAGGCCAGGCAAGAATCGGAGAAACCATTGAAGCCGCCGGTCAGGTGGAACTCTCAAGCGACGGACGCAAACGCTTGGTGGTGGGTTCCAGCCGGGAAGCCTTGGGTCAATACATTCGGGTGATATAATGCGGAGGCTGAATTGCTGATTTATCATAACAATCACCATAAGGAATCCACCCATGTCAGGCTTTAAAAAATATCAGTGCTTAGAATGCGAACACATCTATGATGAAGAAAAAGGCGACCCGGACAGCGGATTTCCACCGGGAACCCGATGGGAAGATATTCCAGAGGATTGGGATTGTCCGATTTGCGGCGCACCGAAAAGTTTTTTCAAACTAATGGGGTGAGACTCCCAATCAGGCACAATCAATGACGGTAGGGGTTCTCATTTGCCCTGCACCACTATCCAGGGTAATCGCTTGAAGCAATTTAAAGGAAAAAAGTGCCGTCATTCCGATCAGGGATGTCGGAATCCATTGTCCAAGGATGGCAAACTCTCTCAACGGACAGGTGTTTGTGGCATCCCTGCAATCTGGATTCCGGCAATCCATGCCGGAATGACGAGGTTTTAGCCTCTATGCGATTGCCCTACACCAATATCTGTCACTAGGCAATATGACAGGAGCCTATTATGTTTGGCATTAAGTTCATCAAGTTCCAACCCAATGTCTATGTACTTAAATATCAGAAAGGTCAAATCGTCCACGAAGGACTGGGGCTTTCATTTTTCTACTATACACCGACAACTTCTTTGGTGGCGATTCCAGTGAGCAGTATGGAATCCCCGTTTATTTTTGAAGAAACCACTAAAGATTTTCAAGCGATTACCCTGCAAGGCCAAATTACGTTTCGAATTGTTGATGTTAGAAAAACGTCTGCTTTATTAAACTATACGCTCAATAACGCTGGAAAGGGGTATTTGTCCGACGACCCTGAGAAACTTTCCCAACGCATCATTGATATTGTCCATGTATTGATCAAAAAGCAAGTCAGTAGCCTTACCCTAAAACAAGCGCTAACCTCAACTGAGGAATTGACCCTTAAGATCAATAGCGCAATTGGCGCACAACGGGAAATTGTACTGCTTGGCATTGAAGTATTAGGGGTTGCCATTCTTGCCATATTGCCAACCAAAGAAACCTCACGGGCCTTGGAGGCGGAAGCCCGCGAACAAATATTGAAAGAGGCCGATGACGCGATTTATATCCGCCGTAATGCTGCCGTCGAACAGGAAAGGATCATTAAGGAAAACGAATTGAATACTGAAATCGCCGTCGAGCGCAAAAAGCGTCAAATTCGGGAAACCCAGATGGAAGCCGAACAGGCCGTTCAAGAGAAAAGGCATGAGTTGGAAGCAGACCAGATGAGTTTCAACATCAAGCTGGAGGGGCAAAAACAAGAACTCGTGCATTTGACCGTGGAAAACGCCAAGGTAGAAGCAGACGCGAAAGCTTATGCAGTTGCCAAACTGATGGATGCGTTCCATGATGTCAACCCTAGCACCTTGCAATCACTGGCATCAATCGGCATGAACCCCGAAACCTTGATCGCCCTTGCTTTCCAAGGCTTGGCAGAGAAAGCTGACAAAATTGGCGAACTCAACATCTCTCCTGATCTGCTGCGGGAATTATTAAAAAAACCCGCCGCACAATAAGCCATGGAACGCTTATCCGAGAACAAGCTGATTGTGGTCACCCGCAAAACGAGGTTGGATGAATTGGTGTCCCGGTTTAACACGGTTGCCCAAGCGAGGTTTTACATCGAACACTTAGGCGCTGATTTTTCGGATTATCTGCGTGAACACGAAAACTATTACCAGACTTTGCAACTTGCCAGTTCGAAATTGTCCGGCCTGGCACGAGTGCAAATGCTAGACCGTGCCTTATTACCCAATTTTATCTTCGGCGCAAACGATGTGGTCATTGCGATTGGTCAAGATGGCCTTGTCGCCAATACGCTCAAATACCTCTCCAATCAAGTTTTGATTGGGGTTAACCCTGACCCTGCCCGATGGGATGGGGTTTTGTTGCCTTTTGTGGTCTGGCAACTGCAAAGTGTAGTGACGGATGTGTTTAAAGGCAAAAGACCCATCAAGGAAGTGACTCTTGCCCAAGTGGAATTAAATGATGGACAACGCTTGGTGGCGGTAAATGATTTTTTCATTGGGCAGAAAACCCATGTGTCTTCACGTTACACCCTGCATATTGATAGTCTTCAAGAGCGGCAATCTTCAAGCGGTATTATCATATCAACCGGTCTGGGTTCCACAGGATGGTTGAAAAGCATTATTGCCGGTGCATCTCGGTTAATGTCCCAGATGGGTGAAACCCAAGTGTCGGATAGGAGTGTTGGGAATATTCCGTGGAACGCGGATTATCTGTTATATTCGGTACGCGAACCTTTCCCTAGCCGGAATTCGGCTGCTAGCTTGGTATTTGGTCAAGTCACCCAAGACAAGCCACTTAGGATATTATCGGAAATGGCTGAAAATGGGGTAATATTTAGTGACGGGATAGAAAGCGACTATCTCGCATTCAATTCCGGTATTCAAGCCACCATTTACCCTGCCGAACACAAAGGAAGGCTGGTTATATGAACAGAATCCAAATTATCCAAGACGACATCACCCGCTTATCCGTGGATGCCATTGTCAACGCCGCCAATGAAAGCTTATTGGGTGGAGGCGGTGTCGATGGGGCAATCCATCGCGCTGCCGGGCCGGAATTGTTGATCGAATGTCGAACCCTCAGTGGTTGCCCCACGGGTCAGGCCAAGATCACCAAAGGCCATCGTCTGCCAGCGCGTTTTGTCATCCACACCGTAGGCCCAATCTGGCTAGGCGGGCATGAAGGGGAAGCCGAATTGCTGGCATCCTGTTACCGAAACTCCATGCAACTTGCCATTGCAAAGGGGCTTTCCAGCATTGCTTTCCCGGCCATATCCTGCGGGGTTTATGGTTATCCGATTGAACCGGCGGCACAGATTGCGGTTAAAACCATTGCAGAAACTTTACAAAGCAGCGATCAGATGGAAAAGGTTTATTTGGTTTGTTTTGGGGATAAGGTTCTGACAGCCTATACCCAAGCTTTGAACCAATGCCTTAGCAAAAGTCAAGCATCGACTTGAAATTGGGTGCGATTAAAAGTGATGCGGGAGTGCAAGGCTCGCCTTGCTAGATGGCGTACAGGCAAGGCAAGCCTTGCACTCCCGGCGTAACTTCAACTACTACTTTTGCGCATCACTTTTAATCACACCCCTTGAAATTGGAGCGTTAAAGCCTGTCCTGAGCGAAGTCGAAGGGCTTGCTTTGACATTTCAGTGCGAAGTCAAAGCAAGCTTGGACGTTCTCATTTTTGCATTATTCATATATCTAGGAATGCACATGACCATCACACCCGAAGCACGGGCGCAAGCCCAAGAACTGTTGGATTTCATTGATGCCTCCCCAAGCCCTTGGCATGTTGCCGCCACCGTGGCGCAAACTCTGGAAAGCCATGGCTTTGAAGCGTTGCGTGAAGAAGAGGGTTGGCTACTGGAAAATGGTGGGCGGTATTACGTGACACGCGGAGGGTCTTCGCTTATCGCCTTCGTGGTTGGGACGCAAACCCCGGATTGGACTGGCTTTAGGATTATCGGCGCACATACCGACTCTCCCGGTTTCCGCCTGAAACCCCGCGCCCCTCACGCCGCCGAACCCATGGCCCGATTGGGTGTGGAAGTCTATGGCGGTGCTATTCTTGCCACCTTCACCGACCGCGACCTCAGCCTGGCCGGCCGTATCGTGGTGCGTGGGCGCAAAGGACTGCAAACCCGTTTGATCTGTTTTGCCCGCCCCTTGGTTCGGCTGCCCAACCTAGCGATTCACATGAACCGCACGGTCAACGAAGACGGCTTGAAGTTGAACAAGCAGACGGAATTGCCTTTGCTGCTGAGTGAACTGCGCGAATCTTTGCCGCCTAGCGAGCAATTCCGCGACTTGCTGGCACAAGAAGCCAAGGTGGACGCCAAAGACATCATCAATTGGGAGTTTCACGTTTATGATACTCAAAAAGGTGCATTTTGGGGTCCACAAGAAGAATTCATCGCCAACTCCCAGTTGGATAACTTGTCATCCTGCCATTCCAGCTTAACCGCTTTGCTCAGCATCAACGAGCCAGAGGCAACCTGTGTGTGCGCCTTGTTTGACCATGAGGAGGTGGGCAGTGAAAGCGCCCATGGCGCGGGCGGCAGTTTTTTATCGGATGTCTTGCAGCGGATTGCTTGCGGGTTGGATCGGGACACGCTGGGTCAAGCGATGGCTCGTAGCTTTTTCATCAGTGCAGACATGGCACACGCCTACCATCCCAATTTCCCGTCTGCGTATGAGCCATTACATCAGATTCGCGTCAATGCCGGCCCGGTCATCAAGACCAATGCCAACCAGCGGTATGCCACCAATGCCGAATCCGAAGCCTACTTCATCAACCTGTGCGACAACGCGGGTGTGCCATGGCAGCAATACGCCCATCGCACTGACTTGGCTTGTGGCAGCACCATAGGACCGATACTCGCCTCCCATTTGGGTTTACGCTGCGTAGATGTCGGTAATCCGATGTGGGCCATGCACAGCGCCCGCGAGAGCGCCGGCACGGTGGACCATGGCCTGATGATTAAGGTCATGCAGCAGTTTTTCCGTTAGGAAAATTGTCGGGTTCAGTGGTAATAGGTAGAACACCTATTTTACGAATCATCAAGTAAACTATAAGAGTTAGGCTCTGTTGGTTCCCAAACTCCAAAGACTGTGAAGGAATACGTGTTACGCACACTAGAGTGTGTTAATGTCGTCATATGAAAGTCATCCACAAATAATTTCCGGGAATGCACGAGCGTGCGGACCGGCTTTTAAACCCCAGGCTAGAAACCAGCCTCTTAACCTAGGATCAACTCATGCCTTACCGTTCACATTCTCGCTTGCCAAACTGCCAAGGTTCGGAGTGGCTCAGTCTTATTGCCGCTGGCACTTTCATGCTTGCAAGCGTCCTCGCACCCATGACCGCCCACGCCTTTGCCGAGGATTTGTGCTTTCATTATGTCGATCCGCAAGCAAAATCGGGGGATGTCATCCCTAATGCTTTCAATTGTTGGAATGTCCAATGCACCGATAGTGTCAAGCCGGAAAACGAGCCGGCCGGTTGCTTGGTAAAAGGCGTGACGAGATATATCAATGCCACGATTGCGAAAGGGCTACATGGTAGGAATACGGTGCATTTTGACACGCTTTTTCTTTTTTCCAGAATGCTTGGCATGAGCGATGAGGATGCTTTCAACCTTGCTGCCTATTCGCAGGCTACTGACCTAGTGGGAGGCTACGTCCATACCGACCAGTATGGCAAGGCGATGACGGCCCGAAAAACGGACGATTTACAAGGAATCACCCGCTTAAACATTCCTACAGGTGGCTATTCCTATCATTTTGTGCCTTGGCTGCGTACCCATGGTCATGAACTTAGCAAGTCATTGACTTACGATCCCGATTACCTGCTGCACGGGCTAAAATCACCCTACGCTAAAAGCGAAGCATTGATCAACCATCTTCGAGTATGGTCATTTGGTGGACGGCAAACTTTGTGCGATTTCGGATTGATGAAAGACCAAAATAATCCACAGTCAGAATGCTTTTCCGATACCGACGATAAATGGATTTTCGTCTCGATTCCTTATTTTGCGCCTGACTGCCTCAATTGCAGAGGCGAAAACACCTTCAAAGTCGGCTGGCAAAAAATAGTCCTCACCAATGCCGGCGCTTGTGGCGGTAACGACCAAGAAGAATGCGTTTACGATCCTGATTATGCGACCAAACTACACGGCACACCCAAAAGTCTAGGCATTTATCTGCATGTGATGGCGGATCGGCTGTCCCACTCCTATTGTACCGACCCCGCTTTCATCACCGAGGGCTGGGATCGGAAGCAGAAAATGCCGGACGAGATGAAAGCCGGGACTGCCTATTCGGTTTGGTTCCGCGACTCCTGCGGTACGATCAACCACATAGCGAAACATTACCCGGAAACTGGACACAAAAAATTGCCCGAACAAACAATAAAGGCAATGGATTTTAGCTATCTTGAAATTCAGAACTGGTTAAAGGAAAGCAACTATTTTGCAAACAATCCGCAACAAAATGCCGCAACGCCTAAGCCCGGCTACCCGAAGCTGAATGAAACCGGAAAAATCGTCAAAATGGTCGGTGATGCCTTAAAACAGGCCGATGCCGGGGGCCGCAACAAGGCGCTTTGTGAAATCGCGCTGAACGGCTATGGCATCACGCCTTGGCATGACGGCAGCACAGACTGCAAATATCCTGCTAAAAAATAACAAGTGCTTAAATTCAAGGAATAACAATGACTGACCCTTCAATCATCGCAGACAGCGAAAATTTTGCCCTAGACTTTCCGCAAAGAACAGTGTCCCAAAATAGCAGTTGGGAAGAAGAATACGCACATTCGCTTGGGATACAAGCCTATATCTATGGCTTTCCTTGGATTTACAATGCACAGTTACGTTGGTTGTGGGCCAGCCTCGGTGGCAAAAAACTAAGCGATGCAATGAACATGCCGGATATGTATGCACCGATCAACTCATTTCATCATGCAAACAAGCTTGCAAACCCTGCGAGCCAAACTGGTGGCTGTCCCAACTGTGACACCCTCTATTCAACGGCTTGGCTGGATGTGAGCCATCAACCCATCGTGCTTTCCGTTCCGGCGGTGACCGACCGTTTTTACTGCATCGAAATGGTGTCCATGGATGCAGACAATTTTGCCTATGTGGGCGTTCGTTCCACGGGTGTGGAAGCCGGCAATTTTCTAATCGCAGGCCCTGGCTGGAACGGGCAATTGCCGGAAGGAGTCTTGGATGTCCTGCCCCGCTCGCGCACGGCAGGCATTCTCTTCATGGGTCGAACCGGCGTCAACGACACCACCCAAGAAGATTTGGAACTCGCCAAAGCCATACAGAATCAATATCGGCTGACTCCGCTTTCCGATTGGCCGGACACACCGCCCCCACAGCCAACGCATGTCATGGTGCCCTATGGAATTGATTACAATCAAACGCTTGGCGCATGGAAGACGATGAATGAAGCCATGACAGAAAACCCGCCTGGATTGCCGCCTGGAATTAACCAAGATCAGCTTCTCAAATTGTTTGCGACCATCGGCATTGGTCCCGGCCAAGATTTGGCTACCCAGTCCGATGCAACCCGCGCAGGGCTACAGCGAGCCGCCATAGACGGCTTGTCCCTGATCAAAAAAATGTCAGAAGGTAGGGGAAAAACTGTCAATGGCTGGACCTATCCGCCTACCAACATAGGCCGGGCGGGTCAAAGCAGTGATTTCATCACCCGCGCTGCGCTACAATCGCTGGCTGGCATTTGCGCGAATGATCCCGCTGAGGCGGTCTATTTGAATGTCTTCACCGACAATGAAAATTTGACATTGGATGGAAAGAATCACTATACCCTGAGTTTCAAGAAAGGAGGATTTCCTCAGTATGATGCAGCAAAGCATGGTTTTTGGTCGATAACCATGTACAACTCCACCTACAATCTTGTCCCTGGTTCAACTAGTTACAGCATCAATAGCTATCAAGTTCTAGATTCATCGGGTGGCATGACGATTCTGATTCAAAGCGAGGAACCGACGGAACTTCCGGCTGGCACTTATTGGTTGCAATCACCTAGTGGAACCGACGACGACACGTTCTTCTTGTTTCTCCGGGTATATGTTCCCGATCCGTCGATAAGCGTCACGCAAAACTACGCACCGCCGCAGATTGTGCGCAACGACGTTGTTCAGTAACTGAAGTTACGCAGCGGACTGGTGTTTTGGAGCGTCAGTCAGTAAGACAAGGGGGAACCTCGAAAAACCGGTTATGTTCATGCCCTTCGACTTTGCTCAGGAGAGCCTTCGACAGGCTCACCACGAACGTAACCGATTGATTAATAGATTACCGTTCATCAACCAATATCGCGGAGGAAATACACCAGCAGATTGGGGTTTTCCTCCGGGTCGAGCAATGCTTTGAATACGCCAGATCATTCCGTGCGCCCTATCAGGGTATTTTCAACAGGGCTTTTATCATCGCCAAGATATGGTTCAGTTCTTCCGTTGTCGCCCGTCCTTTTCGCTCGACTTGACGGGCCTGCCAATCCAAGCTTTTGACTTGATCCGCAAGTGCTACGCCAGTTGCGCCAATTCCGCTTAATGTCACCTCAAAGGGGTAGCCCTTGATTTGGGTAGTCACTGGCACACAAACCATCAATCCTGATTTTGCATTGTAAGATTTGGGGGACAATACTACCGCTGGTCGTCTACCCGCCTGTTCATGGCCTGCTTGCGGGGTGAAATGAACCCATACAATATCGCCTAGGTCGGGGACATAAGGCTTGACCATCACCACACTTCCCGACCGACGGGCGCCCCGAAGTCGGATTCCTGATGCCGGTTTTCAGGGGTGATGTTGGCGATCATCGCATCAAGATCATATCCGCTTTTTACAGCTTCGATTATGATGCGGCCGCCTTCCACATGAACTTCGACCACTTGCTCTAGGGAGAGGTTGGCTGCTTCCAATATTGTTGCAGGGATGCGAATGGCGGCACTATTGCCCCATTTTTTTACGACGGTAGGCATGTTGATTTCCTGCGCTATACACTATTGCCAGTCTACGCCTAGCCTTTGCCCGTGTCAACATTGTTTATACATGCAAGATATGTGGAGCGAGCGGCGCAACACGGGATTTGTGGCATTCCCCGGCCCCGGATGGTGTCGCAGGGCGACACCATCCGGGCTACGCTGGCTAGATTATAAAGATCAACAGTTTTACCAAAGAAAATGATCATATTTATTGTACCTTTCGAATTATTGGTTCGCGATTAATCAACTTGTCACTAAAGTTTCGAGACTCAAAAAGCCTAATAAATAACTATAACGCCATGATATATAAATGAATAGTGGTCTCCTAAGTGGTATAATATTGGTTGTCTTGCAAACTTCCAAGCACCCGACAAAG
>CAIWDB010000103.1 GCA_903911305.1 uncultured Methylococcaceae bacterium
CAACATGCAATGGTTTGCATTTGCTGGATGAGCTATTCGGCACAGTGATTGTCCCTGAAGCAGTGTATTTTGAGGCAGTTGTAGATGACAAACCGGAAGCGCGGCCTACAACAGCGAAACCAATCCGGATTTTCTGACGGTGGAGCAGTTACGTTGCCTAATTAGCGAACATGTCAACAGTAATATGGGGGAAGTGGTTGATGGTTGATATAAAACGACTCCGCGATGCTTACCAACGTGGCGAAAACATAACACAGAAATTTAAAGAATCTGGCCTAAATACATTACAAGGAATAGAAGTTGCCTACGATTTACAGTCAGGTGGTTATGTTCAAGGGGTCTATAAAGATTTAAAAGGATTTAAAGCCTATACATCTGAGATGGGTGAAATTCTAAAAGATCATGTGTGTTCATTGGATTCTGTCCTTGATTGTGGAACGGGTGAGTTAACTACATTATCCGGTATAAGCCATTATCTACCCAATGATATAGAACTTTTAGCTTTTGATTTATCGTTGAGTCGCATCAATGTGGGTCGTCGTTTTGCTGCCCGCGCAATGAGGGGTGATCTTGCCGTTAAGCTAAGAACTTTTGTTGCAGCGATAGATAGAATACCACTTCCAGATAAATCGGTTAATGTCGTTATGACTTCACATTCGCTTGAACCTAATTTTGGTCGCGAACAGCAATTATTACAAGAGTTATTACGTGTAAGCTGTAGAAAGGTTATCCTTTTTGAACCATCATGGGAAAATAATACAGACGATGGGCGTTCTCGTATGGAACGACTGGGTTATATCCGCGATCTTCCCAAACATATTGAAGCAGCAGGAGGCTATCTTAAAAATGTGTTCCCATTGCAGAATATTAGTAACCCGCTTAATCCAACAAATTGCTATATCATTGAGGTTAGTCAAGGTGATATCAATCAATCAAAAATCGACATTCCTTTTGTGTGTCCAATATCGGGTGAACATTTAAATCATTTTGGCAATTATTTGTGGAGTGAATCTGGCGGATATGCATATCCAATAATCGAAGGCATTCCTATTTTGAGGGACAAGTATGCTATATTAATGACCTTAAAGTGATTGTAAAATTAGAATAATGGCTAACTTGCAGCTTGAAGACTTGCCGCATTACACCTACGACGACTATGTGCAATGGGAAGGCCGTTGGGAGTTGATTCACGGCGTGGCCCATGCCATGACTCCGGCCCCCGGCATTGCCCACCAAGTCATCAGCCAGCACATTGCCAGCCAATTGGAACGTGCGTTGGAGCATTGCCAAGAATGCCATGCTCTACTGCCCGTGGACTGGAAAATAGATGAAGAAACGACGGTTCAGCCTGACAATCTGGTGGTGTGCGGGGAATTGCATCCAACCGCCTATCTGAGCAAAACCCCCACGCTGATTTTTGAAATACTGTCCAAATCCACGGCGAAGAAAGACCGCATCACTAAATTCAAGCTCTATGAACGGGAAGGTGTGCGGCATTATGTCATTGTCGACCCCACTGAAAGCATTGCCAAAATTTATCAGTTGCAAGACGGTCGCTATGTCAAACGCCTGGATGCCAGCAAGGATACCGTTGAATTTGATTTGGGCAAATGCAATATAATCTTTGATTTTGCCAAAATATGGTTAAAGATGTAAGTGCAGTAGGCCGGGATAAGGTCGCACGGCGACCGTTTCCGGCACAACGGGCATATTTGCCGGAAACGCCCGTAAACGGGCTTATTCCGGCCTACATCTGATTTTAATTTAGCATAGGAAGAATAGTCCCGTAAATGGGAAGAACATAGCGAGGAACAAAACCGAAAATGGAAGAACAAAATCGCAAGTGGGACGAAAACCAAGCCGAACTCAAGCACCTCCATGAAGCGGTCATGGCCCAAATACAGAAGAATGAACGAAGCATTGATGCCTTGTATACACGCTGTGGGCTGCAATCCGAGAAGGCGTTCCACGACGCGCTGACAGGGATATTGGAAAAGAAATTCGGGGTGGAAGTCCTCAACATCAACGAATATGACGAGCAGGGCGTGGTGTTCGGTTGGCCCGACCAAGTGGAATTGGACGTGATCATCAAAAACGGGATGCTACTGATTTGCGAACTGAAATCTTCCATCGACAAGGCCGGGATGTACATCTTTGAACGCAAGGCGCGGTTTTACGAACAGCGCCACCAGCGCACCGCCAACCGCTTGATCGTCATCTCGCCGATGATCGACGCACGGGCGCGTAAAGTCGCGGAAAAACTGGGGATAGAGACCTATGGCGATTCCAGCGAAGTGGAAGTAGTATGAGTGGGAGGAATGGAAGTATAAATCGGGGCCTGATTAGCAAGTTGTTTCAGCAAAATCCGAAACACCATCTTTTCGGCATGGATCGCCGGAATCTAGGCTCCATAGATGGCGGGGTTTGGTATCCACCACCCTCAATACTTCATGCTGGAACCCATTCATTGAACATCCGTTGCGGTTGGAAACATCCATGGCTGACCTAAAGGGAGAAGCCATCATGTCCACCATAGCCGAAGAATGGATACGGGAAGGAGAGCAAAAGGGCCTGTTGCTGGGATTACAGCAAGGCATAACCCAAGGCATAACCCAAGGCATATCCCAAGGCATATCCCAAGGCATATCCCAAGGCATATCCCAAGGCATATCCCAAGGCATATCCCAAGGTGAATTGGCGGTATTGAGACGCCAATTGACGCGCCGGTTCGGCCCACTGCCTTTATGGACGGATGCCAAGCTAGGCCAAGCTGGTCAGTCGCAACTGGAAGCTTGGGCCGACCGTGTTTTGGATGCCCCCACACTTGAAGACGTGTTTGCAGAGGGATGAGGGCTAAAGGCGCTGCACAACATCAACATGCATGGTCAAGGCTAAAGGTAGGGGCAGTCCAAGTTTGCAACACGACAAATGTAATACATTGTTTGACATCCGCGTCCGTCACTAGACATAATGGCCACTTGGCAAGCACAAAATGAGATGACTATGGAACTCGTGATCCGCAAATTTGGCAACTCAACCGGGCTGACGCTTCCTTCGGCTTTGCTACGCGATTTGGGGCTGGCAGTGGGCCAAGTTGTGTCACTCCAACAAACCGAAGACGGCGCATTAATGCTGCGTGTAAAAGCCACGCGCAAAAAATACTCCGCCAAAGAGTTGAACGCCCTGTGTGATTTCAATGCACCGATGCCGGCAGACCTTGAAGCCTGGGATAATCTGAAATCCGTAGGAAATGAAACGCTATGACGCGAACTCG
This sequence comes from uncultured Methylococcaceae bacterium, assembly GCA_903911305.1. GTDB lineage: Bacteria > Pseudomonadota > Gammaproteobacteria > Methylococcales > Methylococcaceae > Methylumidiphilus. The sequence continues at coordinate 3,275 of CAIWDB010000103.1, forward strand.
CGCCATCAGGCAAGGCGACATCGTGCGAATTGACATAAACCACACATGATTCCCTACGGTCGCCAAGACATCACCCAAACTGACATCGATGCCGTCGTTGCGGTATTGCGCTCGGATTATTTGACCCAAGGGCCAATGGTTCCGCGTTTTGAGCAAACCGTGGCGCAATATTGCGGAGCGAGCCATGCCGTCGCCGTTAACAGTGCAACCTCCGCCCTGCACATTGCCTGTTTGTCACTCGGTTTAGGAACCGGCGATTGGCTTTGGACCAGCCCAATCACTTTTGTCGCCTCGGCCAATTGTGGTTTATATTGCGGGGCAAAAGTCGATTTCGTTGATATCGACCCGCGCACTTATAATCTTTGCCCACAAGCACTGGAAAACAAGCTCATTGTCGCCGAACGCGAAGGCCGGTTGCCCAAGATCGTCGTGCCGGTGCATTTGTGCGGTCAACCCTGCGACATGCAAGCCATCCATGCCTTGTCGCAAC
>CAIWDB010000104.1 GCA_903911305.1 uncultured Methylococcaceae bacterium
AAGGCGACTTCTATCCCATGAAACGAGCGAAACCCGTAGGCTTTTCTGGTGGTCAGTTTTGCCTTGTTGTTGAACCCCTCCACCACGCCGCTGGAAAACTGTTTTTTGGCGCGGAACCAGTTCAGCAGCAGGCCGCGATGACCCTGCACCATGCGGGCGACTTTCTTCATCGGCTCGATCTGGGACAGCATGACGCGCTCGCACCATCGGTCGAGGAACCGCCCCGCCCAATACGGCGAGACGTAGCCCCAGAAGAACTGGAAATCCTCCTTGAGCAAATAGCTCCTGACGGTCTTGAGGTTGCACTTCAGCAGCTTGGCCAGGCGGCCATGCTGTTTCTCGTCCAGCCGCTCCGGGCGCTTGAGCAGCAGCCAGCGGGTCTTTGTCAGCACCGGCTCCTCGCCTTGGGCCTTGAGTTCCCTGGCCTCCTGGGCGCGCACTTCGTCAATCGCCTTGCCCATGTGCGCCATGATGTGGAAGCGGTCGAGCACATGGAGTGCCTGCCCCGCCTTCTTGGCGATGACCTTCAGGTACGGCTTCCACATGTCCGAGCAGACGAAGCGCAAGCCTTGGCTCCGTTCCTTGCCGAACCAGCGGAAGAAGCGCAGCAGCGTCTTCACCGTGCGCTTCTCCCCGACCCACAGCAGCCGCTTGCAGTGTCCGTCGATCTGGTAGACCAAGGTCAGGTAACGGTGGCCGCATTTCCAGGCAATCTCGTCGACCCCCACCGACTGGATGCCCGACAGGTCGAGGTGCGCACGGCCCCAGGCGACCGCCATCTCCACCGCGCCGAACACCGTGTCCCAACTCGCGCCGAAGGCCAGCGCCACCGCCTTCCAGCACAGCCTTTTCGCCCAACCGGCCAGGAACCAGGCGTAGGCCGTGGTCAGCGGGGACTTCCCCGATGCCCACGGCATCCGCTCCACCTTCACGCCGCACTGCGGGCAGTCCACCCGGCGCGGGGCGTACAGGAAAAACACCTTCATGCCCCACAGCGGCACGAATTCGAAGCAGCGGGCTGGCAAACGGTCATACCCCGGGCGCTCCCTGCCACAGCCTGAGCAGACTCCCTTGCTGTTGGACCGGGGTTGCAGTTCCACCTCCAAGGCCGGAACCTCGCCGTCCTCGATCCAACGGACCGCGCCGTACACAAAAGACTTGAATTTCTGCACCCGATTGAGGATAGTCTTAATCTGCATCCCGCCCCCTTCGCATTGGTCATTGATGGATTCTCAACTTCTTCTGACCAATCAGCGGGGCGGGATGCTCCCTAATCAACTTCTAGCTTTTTACCCACAAATTCTTCGGAAGAGCCCAAAATATTAAGCAATAAAGACAAATGGGAGCATAACAATAAGGTGAAAAAGGTAGAAAGACAAACCGAGGAGGTGGCTACGCCAGAAACCCTAGCAGCGTTGGTCGGTCGGCTGAACAGTCCATTCGGAGCAGAGAGATGTGAAGCAACTTGGGAAGTTGGAAGATATGGAGCATCGGCCGCAATACCGGAACTATTAGCTGCTCTGATCCGGTCATTGGACGATAACGGGAATCATGATGCGAGGAGGGGAGCAATGTATGCAGTTTGGAAACTTGGGGCGGCGGCCATGCCTGAAATACTATCGATTCTTGCTAATCGTCTCGGGTCTTGGTCGGATTGGGACTATCACAATGGAGGTTACAGATATATGGTTAACGCTATTGGTGAATTAGGTGAGGCTGCGGTTACACCAGAAACAATAACAGCATTGTCTTGGATGTTGGCTCAGCGAGGCCACCATAAAGAGTGTTATACGGTGCGTAATTGTGCAATAGAACTAGTTGGTAAGCTAGGCATAGCTGTAGCCACATCAGATTTCCTTGCAGCTCTTGCTAAACTTTTGGACGATCCAGACGAAGATGTACGATATAGCGCCACATGTACAGCCGGGAAACTAGGTGCGACTGCTGCCTCAATGGAAATAATTGCGGCACTAGCTCTGTTGTTGGTTAATCCCAATCGCCGAGGCTTACAACGATGTGCGTCAGAGCAAATCAGCAAATTTCATCAATTAGGCATACGAATTTTTATGAACCAGAATAATCTATCCCCTATTTTATATTCCACCAAAACCACCGCCGAACTCAGCGCCTGCGACCCGCTATCGGATTGATGATGAGATAATCAACTTAACGTTCAGTAACCTTTTAATATCCACCAAAACCCTTGATGATTGCATACATGCACCGCTTCAAACGTGGTATCAAGTTCCAGTACCGTCACCCCAACGCCACGGGATCAAACCCCCTTGGCGACTTCTTCCGCCAATACCACCCGATGGCAAGCTTCCGTCCGCAATTAAGGCAACCAGTCGCGCTGGCGTTAAGGAATGCTTGAGCCGCATTGGCTGGCATTGGCATAGTGCGGAATGTAGGCAAAACCCATCCACTCAGGAATTAGCTACTCACTCGCCGCCTGCCGCACTGTGGCAATTCGGGCTGTCCTGCCGATTTGTCCGGCATCCCTGACCGGAATAACGTGAGGCTTGCCAAAATAAGGATTGCCGAACTTCGGGGCTTGTGCCGTTAAAGCGCCTCGGCACAGAACGTCGCGGGGGTGGCGATGCGTGTGCAACCCACGCTGCCCCTTTGCAACAGTCCTGCGCGGCGGTCACCCGTCACCAAGTAATCGGCATCGCCAGCCAAAGCCATTGCCAACAGAAAAGCGTCGTCCGGGTCATCTACTGCCATGCCTTCCGGAAAGCTTGGCATTTGTCCCAAGACGATAGCACGTTGTAGGTTATTGACCATCGTGCCGACGCGGTGGGCGGGCAGGATGGCCTTGAGTTTCGGGTAACGGCTCACCCGCCGCAGTTCGTCCAATTGTGCCGTCGAGGTCACCAAATCGAACCGGTTCGCCCGCCAAGCCCGGTAAATCGCATCGGGCGGGCCGTGCGGGGAAATCAGCGCAGCGAGCAGGACATTGGTGTCTAGGATGACACGCATCAGTGTTCACGCGCCCACTGCACCGCCTCGTCGATAAGATCGTTGAGTTCTGTCTCGCCCATGCCCGCCGCTGCGGCCTTTGCCTGTTCGACAGCCTGTTCCAGAAGGTAAGTGCGCACGGCTTCCTCAATGAAACGCGACAAGTCGCCCTTGCGGCCACCGCCCTGCGCGGCTAGGTACATGCGGACGGACTGATCCGTATCCGCCGACACGGCGATGTTCCAGCGGACTGTGCTCATGATGATCTCCGGTGTTTGGGTGTATAGGTGTTTATAAGCCAAATGGCGGCACAATACAAGCCAGCTTATCCCAGAGCCATACAAGGTGATGGCGAACACGGAGGCTATCGGCGGTTTTTTCGATGGCAATACTCATGGCTTATTTTTTCTGTTTGTCATTACTGTCATCTTGTGTGGTATCCAATAGGTTGCGTAGATGCCCGATTCGTTCGTCGAAGCGGGTTTTCTCCTGTTGCCATTGTTTCCTCAGATCGTCGTCGCCCTTGCAGATTTCCCCCGCTGCCTTGATGAAGTTGCCGATCTGCCCTTCGAATTTCATAAGCGACCCACGCGGGTCTCTGTCCCAATTGTCCTTGAGGCATTGCTCTATGCGATCAATCAATCCCCAGTGGCGAGCCACTTTCCCGATTTTATCAAGGTTGCCCGTTTTCACCAGCGAAACGAATTCATAAGTACTCAGTTCAAAGACACGCTCAGGCTGATCCGGGAAGAACCTCCGCCCTATTTCGATCATCTTCTTAGCCAGTGTCCGCTGGATACGGACGATCAAGTGGTGACCATCTTCGCGGAGCGTCGTCTCCAGACGGGAGGCCAGCAGGGTATCGCGCAGTGCCGGAAAGGGTGTCAGTGCCTTCAAATATTTTTTTTCCAAGTCAATTTCCCGGGCGATTTCCTTTGCCAACCCCCCGATGATATCAGACCATTGGCCTTGCCTGGCATGGCTGGACATAAGCAAGTACAGCGACGGGTCGTTTTGTTCGATTTGACTCGGATCAAGCTCAAGCTCAAGCTTGACAATGCCATTCGGCATGGACGCTGAGTGATGCTTTTCCAGGTAATCCCTGAACAACCGCTGCAATAGCTTTTCCGGCAACAAAGTGCCATCGGCTAGAAACTGGCCAATCTCTTCCAAGTAATGCTGGGTGTCCGAGATGACGGACATGTCCTCGTCACCAGCCTTGTAACGGAGAGATAGTTCCTCTATCTGATCCGCGATGCAAGGCTCGCTTGCGTGTAGGGTTTTCAGGGTTTTCTCGGGTGTGCTGCCCGGCGCGAAGGCGACATCGGCAAGATTGCCCACGGATCGACGCAGCTTCTCGACGATCACATGAATTTCCGCATCCTTCTCCCGTGAAATATCCTGCCGCCGCAGGCGTTTCGTGTCTGTGCGCGCAACGATGTCCCGCAGCAATTCATGGGAACTTGGCTCCACATACTTCAATTGCTGCTTCAGACAGTGCTCGCTCACCAGCGCGTTCAGCCAATAAGCGATGTGCATCCACGAGAGGATGCGGACGTAATGGCCCACCACCTCATCGACATTGCCGGCGTCAATCGACGGCAAGCCATTGAAGTATTGCCCGGCGGCATCGAAGGCGTTGCTGCGCTCGTCGTAGAGTTCCAATGCATCTTGGATGTCCGCGCCCTTGAGATTGGCGAGGAAATGGTAGATGCTTCGTTCGTCACAGGCGGGCACGAAGTGGTACAACTTCCGATCCCGAATATGACGAAGCTGGGGGGCCAGTTTCCACGGGGCGCGAGACTCATATTTCGCGTTAAGGTGGTCAGTTAGACAATCCCAAGCTTGATAGTAGCCATCGAGTTGGAAGCGCTTCAGCCTAGAGGAACGGTAACGCCAATGACCGTCGAACCGTTCATGGAAAATTTCGGGGCGACTCTTCTTTTTTTCCGGCCAACTCCGTGCAATTTCATGATGTCCAAGTTGCAACTCGGTTTCGCGGATCTTATCCTCGTTATCAAGCCAAAGATCAATGGCAACTTCCTTCTCGCAGACGGGCATGTCACCCTCGTACAACCTTCTGTTAAAGGCATCAATGGTGACCCGCTTCCCGTCGCAACCCGAAAGCGCATTCACCGCCCCCTTCCAGCCCACGATACAAGGAATGCCCAGCGCACGGGAATTCTTGGCGGCGTGTGAGGTTTCTCCCCCTTCCTCGGTGATGATGCCCTTCAACCGGCCGAAGACATCGTTCCAACTGTTGTTGGTGTGATAGGTGACGAGGATGGAGCCGTTCATGACTTTTTCGTAACCCTCTTCGGCATTGATCACCTGCACCGGAGCCACAGCCGACCCCGGACAGGCACAAAGCGCCCGATCTTCGGGTGCGATAGGGTGGATAGTGGCAGGCAGACGATCCTTGTCTACCATGCGAACCCATAGCGACCGCTTCCCATCCGATCCTTCGACGCACAGCGGGGCAGGCTCGGAACGGGCTTGGACGATGTAAACCCGATGGTCCTTCCCCACGACATACTCAACGTCGATGTTCTCCGCCAGTTTATGCTCACGGTAATGCAGAAGTATCTGACGGCATGCCCGTGCAACGGCAATAATGTCCTCATCGTCAATGGACGGTTCCCTAGACTCTTCCCGGCGATATTGCAACTGACCATCGGAATCGATATCTTGGATGCCTCCTTTGATCCGAACATCGCGCTCAAGGATGGCATCGCCAAGGATGCCGACATGCCATTTATCCGCGTTTCCCTCGCCGTCCACCACGGAACCACCGAAGCCGGGCTTTGCCTCAATGGTGAAAATCGGACGCAGTCCGCCAGCCGCAACGGAGGTAACGACCCCGGCAGCGATTGGTTTCACGGCCTTTTGCACGACGACAGCCATCCCCGCATCAATGTTCTTGAACCCCGGTTTATCCCTGCCTTCCCAGCGGAGTTTGACGAACTCTGGGGTGAACAGGCTGGCCCACACTTGCTTGACTTTATTGATTACGTCCTTTGCCCCCTTGGCGGGAAAAGACCGGCCATGGCCGGCGGCGGCACCTTCCTTGAGGTCTTCCACTGTAGCCGAACTGCGCACCATCAAAATGTCTGGGCCAAGCCTTTCGCAGCATTCCTCAATGGCTTTAATTAACGGCTCGCAGATTTCGACCTTGCCGATGAGTTCCCGAATTTGTTCAGCAATCTGCTCGCGTTGGTTTTCTTTATCCTCTTTGTCCAAGTCTTGGATAAGCTTGCAAATGCCGGGTTCCCCAAGCACGTTTTGCCGGTAGGCCGCAACAGTCACCACCCCGGCATCCGGGACATCGAAAAGGTGTGGATGCGCCAGGGCCAGTGTGCGCAATATATGCAAATTGGAGCCTTTTCCGCCAGCGACTGACAGCAGGCGTGTAGACACGTCATCGACATCAACCATAAGCGGGTGCGATAAACCCAGATTTTCGTAGAGCCTATTGTCTCCAAGAAAGATCGGAGCCATGTCCATCGCAAAGTCTGACGGTGCAAGCGGCCCGCCTGTGCCAACTTGATAGCCGTCATGCAAAATTTGCCAGTCTAGCGGAACGAGTGTATCGGCATCCAATGCTTTCAATGCGCGGTGATACTTGTCCTGATCCTCTCCATTCTCCAGTGCTGTGGGCAGATCGGCAGGTGAACGCTGAGTCCTGTCGATGATGCCTGAGATATGCGCAATCTCCTCCTCATCCAAAAAATAGTAGGCGAGACGATGCTCGGTATGCTCGCACACAGGGTAAATGAAGGGTACTTTTGAGCGACGGCTGATCGCTTCGGCCAAACGGTTAAGGTCGTAGCGGGAAGTCTTCGGATCAACCGTGAACAGGTCAAGACTGCCTTTGTTCGTGTCGTATGCCAGCGTAATTCCGCTGGACCCGGACGAAATTCCAAACGAACGAGCCTCATGCGCCAAGGCTTCTTCTTCCTGTTGAGTCAAGGCTTCAAAGGTAAAGGACATCAGGAACCCTGTCCTTGGGCATTCTTCCTCGAAGAGTTTTAGCCTTGCAGGGTTGATCTCAATCCCCACTTCGTCGAGGACCTCTTTCTCCGCAAATGCCCGCCATGAATCATCTCCGGGCCAACGGCAGCTTGCAGAGACCGTCAATTTGTCTGGGAAAAGGCGTTTATACCCTCCACGGTGCTGGAGTAGCACCGCTTGTCGATCACCTTTCTCCAGTACAAGCATCACTTGGAGCACATTGCGCGACTGCCCCTCCAAGAACATATGCCTATGTGCCCGCACGACTTTCCGATAGACGCCAATCCGGAAAAACGTGCGCAGAAGGCCGATCCCGCGATGGATGCCGTGCATCAGAAGGGATAGAACCAAAGTATTTGCCTGATCTACAAAGATTTCTGCATCTTGGTAACGTCCCGTGGAAAAACAGTCGCGAATGTTGGACATCAACCCATATAGTTTTTCCCTTTGGTTAACAACGGGGCGGATGTTGTCCATCGGATTGCTGTCATGCGCCAAGAGGCGGTTCCATCGTTGTATGCGCGGAAAACCACTCCGTTGTTGAACATTCTCATGGTCCACGCTCAGTGGCCCATCCCCTCTAATGGAGGCTGAACTCAACACTGGGGGTGCGCTGTTTACATTGCCAAGGTTGGTGCGGTGCGATGTGTGGTCGTTTAACATGGCTTGTGACTCCTCGTATTCGTTCTAATACGGCTGGTCAACCCAAAGATGCCCAGCAAGGCAGAAGGGATTCCCCCCGCTCTCGTTTAGAAATACGAAACCATGGGCCTGAAGTTAAAAAGGGCAGCGTTAATTTTTTGCGGTGTTGCTTATTTATTGCCCTAAGAAGAAACCACTCGGCAACCTTCAAGACCCCGTGACCCCATCCCCAAGGTACTGCACTGATCGACAAGCACTGACATTAACGAGTGAATGCGTATATAATGCGCATAGGAGGTACTCAATGAAAGCTTCTGCACACACCCAAACTCGCAAACGTCCCGTTAACCTGACCCTGAATGAAGATCTGGTGCTGCAAGTCCGGCAGTTGACCCCTAACTTGTCGGCGGTCGTCGAAGGCTTGCTGACCGAGTTTGTTGAACGTGAAGAGAAGCGCCGTTGCGAGCAATCTCAACAGCGTGAAGCAACCATCGCGCTGTGGAACGCCTTCGAGGAGCAACACGGCGCGTTTGCCGACGACTATTCGACACTCTGATGCCGCAATTCGACATACACCGGAATGCAGGGCGTCAGCGGGAAACCATCCCGTTCGTGGTGATCGTTCAGTCAGCGCTGTACGACGACTATCGACGCCGTGTCGTGGTGCCACTGGTGCGCAAGGAATTGCTCGGGCCGATTGCCGACCCGAGTTTCAATCCGACATTCACCATCGAAAGCCTTGATGTCGTCCTTCACCCACTAGAGATTGTTTCCATACCGACCGGGCAGTTGGGTGTTTGGGTGGACTCATTGTCCGAGGCGGGCGATCAAATCATCCGAGCCATCGATCAATTGCTGAGCAGGGCTTGGCAGTGAGGGGTTCCAAGCCCAACATTAACCATTGAACCGCTACATCGGATGCCTACCCTCATGCCAAGCCTGCCCCTCCGACAGGCGAGCATGCGGTAACCCTCTGTTTCTCAAAACGCACCTTAAAAACCCTAAAAAGCCATTTAAAGAGGCCGCATGAAAGTCGGACGAAATGACCCCTGCCCCTGCGGAAGCGGGAAGAAGTACAAAAAGTGCTGCATGGAAAATGATGAGGAAGCGGCACGCCTTGTCTCCAAGGTACATGATAACGCCCCCCGTCCCGCAGACACGCCAAAGCCGAACCTGGAAAAATCTTTAAGCGAATTGTCGAAACCCAGGGATGACGAGCCCTTGGACCCCCATATGGAAGCCCTTAACGCCCGTTGGGAGGCGTTTGAAGGATTGGACTATGAAGGTCAAACCGCCCTGTTCGCCCAAACGCTGGATGAAGAGGAGTTGATGGACGATCAAATGGCTTTCGACATGCTGGACGCGATCCATGTGCATAGTATGAAGCATGGCGACCATGACCGTTTTGAAGCCTTGTTGGAAGCGCTACACGGGCGAATGCCCGAGGTTTACGCCCATAGTGCCACCTACTATCTGGATTGGCGCATCACCCATGCCTTGGTGTCCGGTCGGATCGAGGCGATCCCCGCACTGGTCGGCGCACTTGCCGAGACCGCCGGTCGCGACATTGATATCTTCAATGCCGTCACTGAGCGCTTGGCGTACCACGGCCAGTTGTCTCCGTTGGACGATGCATTCCGCATTGCCTGGCCGATGGTGAAGGAGTCGAGCGAAATCGTTTATTGGGGTGTTGATGAGTTTGCCGAGCGGGCTGGATTCTACGAGATATTCGACGCTTTGGAGCACGGTGAAGCGGGTGACGATGCCGTGACTGTGTTGGAAAGCCGGGTCGGGGCATATCAGGAAGTCGACCCCAAGAAGTTGGCCCGCTTCATAGGCTATCTCACCGGCCACACGAAACAACAGTGGACTGCGGAAGAATTCGACTTAAGCGATCAGAATGATGCTGATGCAAAAGATCGCCATGGAGAAAATCTGTTCCACCTCGGCATCGAGTTTCTCGGCTACCTGCGCCGAGAGGAAGGTGTGCCTTACCCAAAAGGGGAACTCGCCCGCCAGCAGATTCAAAGCTATCTCCTGCAACGCCATGCCGGCAAGCTGGAATGGCGCGAGAGCCCTTTGGAAGCGGCCATGCGCTCGGGCAAGAAATCTAAGCACCCTCCGCGCAAACCGCCACATTCTCCGCCGGACCATCCGCTCTGCCCTGACCCCGACACCCTGGATCGCTTTCTTGGAGGCTTATTGAATTTCATCTTCCCGCAACGCTATAAGGCGGCAGCCCTAATGGAATTAATGCCTGCCTGGCTGCGCTTCCTGGAATCACGCCAACTTATCAACGCACGGCAACGCGAAAAATCGCTGCAAAGTCTGCGCGAACTGGCTAGCCAGTTGCTCAAAGTTTGGGAGGCTTACCGCGACGATCCAGCCCTCAAGGAAGGATTGCAGGACTCGGTCATTGCCGTCATACAAAATGACAGCGCTCACAAGTAGCGCGTTGGGCAACCCAGTTGAGCCTATTGTCGACTGCCGGATGAGGCAAGGCATATAAAAACCAGCCCGATAATGCTGACGATGGTCATGTTACGTCCCAGCCCATATCAACGTTGTCGAGCGGGAGTTTGGGCGTTTGTGATTAACACCGCCAAAGTTCAAGCTTTTGCCCTGACGGGCGAAAACTAGGGATGAAGGTGCAAAGGACAGTGGGCGGCATACCGTGTCTGCGCAAGTGCGTACATCCCCGCCAGTCGACCGACGATAGGTTTTTTTATTAGTGTGCGACTAATAAGCAATGCTTATAAAATCGACAAAGCCAGGCAACGCGCCTTGTCTGTCTTTAGTGATTTATATGATATATCCTATCAGTGAACGACTGATAAAACACACACATCCCCACGGGCTAGCGGGGGGTCGGAATGGCCCAAGAGCTTGTCCGGGGCGATTGCATCGCGCAGTCGCGATGCTTCA
>CAIWDB010000105.1 GCA_903911305.1 uncultured Methylococcaceae bacterium
CCAGAAACTCTTTTTGCTGCGGTGTCCCCCGCCATCCCCACAGAACCATTTCTTCGGCAACGACCTGATAATTGGCTTTCACCTGTTCGATGACATTGCGGCAGCGGAACAGCATGAGCGTGGTTTTGACCTTGACTTGACCGCTGCGAATCACGGCGGCACGGGCGGCTTTCTTGTCCACTCTGGCAAGGGTGTTAGCCATGATCAACTGACAGAGTTGCTCGACAAATCGGTGGTTACGGCCCAAGTAATGGTGGTTTTCCGGTGTCGGCGACTGGAAGCTGATGTTGATGACATCGCCATTCGGCAGCAAGTCACGCAAGGCTGGCGACAAGTTGGCTGTCACCAAACGAAAACCCTGCTTGGTTGCCGTCATTTGGACACCCAGAAGATGATTCATCGCCGAATTCACAAAGGATTCGACCGCTTTGGGGTCACCAATGGCTTCATCGACTTCGCGCAAGTCGGCTTCTATTTCGTGGGCTTTGATGGCATTTTGGGCAAAAATACTGCGCGAAGCTTTTTCACGCTCTGCGGCTTGGTCAATTTTACGGGTGACATTGGCTTTGGCTTTTTCCGCTTCGTCAAAATCAACAAAATCGAACAGGTTTAGTTGCTGTCCGTATGCCGAGGGAGCGGCTTTGCGGATGACGATTTTCCGGTCGGGGTTGAGTAGCAGCGCCTGGGTGATGGTGTCGATGATGCTTTGCGAATCTTCCGGGAAAGGGACATTGATGCCAGTCGCCCGTTTGATTTCGCGAACCTTGCGCAGCAACACGTCCAACACAATGCCGTCGATTGGGTTATCGGAACCATAGAGCAGACAGGCTTTGACCTTGGGTGCCACCTGTCCGTAGCGGTCAACCCGGCCTTCACGCTGTTCCAACCGGTTGGGGTTCCAAGGCAAATCGTAATGCAGAACACCCGTGAAACCATCTTGTAGATTGATGCCCTCCGAAAGGCAGTCCGTGGCAATCAGTACCCGCAAGCCCGACTTGCCCATATCCGCGATGCGTTGCTTGCGTAGCTCATCGGGTAGCTCGCTGGTAATGACCTGTAAATCCAATTTGGGATATTTCTTTCTCAAATGAGGTGAGAGTTGTTCCCCCAAATAGTTGGCCGTGGCAATGTAACGGCAGAAGATCACCGGGTTAAAACCGCCAGTCAGCCAATCTTCAATAATCAGGCTGGTAGCCGCCAGTTTTTGGTCACTTTTTATATTGCTCAGTTCTGCCAGTTTGTCGGCAAAATGGCGTAATTGGCGACGTTGCTGGGCAGACCAGTCATTGCGTTCGATCACCTGTGTTGGCGCATTGTCCCCTTCAAAACCAAATTCGGTATCCCGTACTGGGTTGTCGCTGTCTTCCAAGAGCGCTTCTGCGCCGACATCTTGCTCTTCGTTCAAGGTTAAACCGGACAAACGGGTATTGAGCATCTCAATGCCGGTCGCCGGACTGGACATGACACCGCGAAGCAGTGCGAGTGCCGTCCAATATTGAACGCGCTGGCGTTGTCCTGGGGCGGTCTTGGACGGTGCGACCAGCTTGCGGGCAAAGTCGAGAATTTCATCAAAAAAAGCCGCGTAGCTAGGCGACAGGTCGTATGACCATTCAAAAGCCTCCCGC
>CAIWDB010000106.1 GCA_903911305.1 uncultured Methylococcaceae bacterium
AGTGCCTTGGCTGTAAAACGACCATGCAAACGCCGCATCACACCCCGGCCAGCCTTGATTCGCCTGCTTGGTGGTCCAGTGTGCAACTAGAGAAGTCTTGCCTTCCCCGCCTAGCGCAACGAATGTCATTACATGCGGACGTGGGTTGGCATTGGCTTGCACCTTCGCCCAAGCCTCGTTGAGCAAGGCCAGTTCGGCTTCACGACCTATCAGTTTTTCCGGGGCGTAGCGGAGGATGCGGTCGGTGTCGGGGGTGAACTTCTGCCGAGGAGCTTTCCTGATCCAACTGCGCAACAACGCGACAAAATCATCTCGGCTGAGTGGTTTTCGCGTCGTTGAGTAATGTTCCAGTTCAGTGACCAGAGCCTTGGCGATCATCTCATGTTCGGATGGGTTGCCTAATTCCAGCTTTTCCGCATGAATGAACTTGGCGATTAGGTGGGCAGCTTGATCTAACAGCCCCGCAAGGTCGAGATTTTTCTTTTCAAGCTCTACCGCACCTATGTTGGGGATTTTTTCCAACTTGGTCTCATAGTTGCCAACAAGGATAAGCCGACATTTTTCATTCTTGCGGGCAGATTCCAGCTTGCTTGCCCACTGCTCCACGGCAACTTTTTTGAATTCATTGATGGTTGATTTGACCTGAACGGCATAGTCGCCGTTTTCATCGCTCCAAACGTAATCGAATTGATCGTTGGCATGATCGGGTTCAAGCGTGATCTTAATAAACGGTGGCTTGGCTTGGGCAATATCCAGCAAAGCTACCAACGTCTGAACCAGATAGCCACGAATGGAAGCAGAACCGCCGGTTGAGGATTGTGAGTAGGCCATGTTTTTATGTGCTATTAGCAATTATCCAGCAACTGCTCAAGTCAAAAACGGATTAACGATCGTAAGCCCTTCAATCTTTTGTCCATGCTGTAAGTCTTCTGAATGAAGTATATCGCATTGAACAACATTGGTATCAAGAAATACCACGGTCATAGCATTCCTCCCGATTAAACCCTCCGGTGTAACGACCACGATATTTTCGGAATAAGCTTAAATCGGGTGGTTTGTCTTCCGGTGCTTGGGGAGATTCCAAAGCAAGCGCATCACCTATGGGAAATACGATGACTTCAACAGCTTGATTCAAGTATTGCTCAGGCAAATCCAAAACCAGTTTTTTATCGGTAGGGATGATGATTTGTCTGAGCATAATAGTTTCCTCGTTCAATAGCTAAAAGTAGTGATGCCTTATCTTGTAGATAGGCAAGGCTCCGCCTTGCCCTGACAAAGCAAGCTTTGTCGCTCCAACCGATTAAGCTTTATTCCTCAACGCCTCTTCCACCATGCCGTGGATGCCGCCGAAACTGCCATTGCTCATGAACACCAAATGATCGCCGGAATGGGCTTCATTGACGACTCTGGCAACCATGTCGTCCAATGAGGAAAACACTTCCACGCCTGCCGATGCGCGTAACTCCCAACCTTGCTCGGGGGCTTGATAAATATAGGCCACGTCTGCCGCTTTCAACGAACCCGCAAGCGTTTCGGCATGAACGCCCAGTTTCATCGTGTTGGAACGAGGCTCCAAAATGGCGATGATCCGCGCTTTGCCGACTTTCTCCCGCAGTCCTTCCAAGGTGGTGGCAATCGCGGTGGGATGGTGGGCGAAATCGTCATACAGCGTAATGTCGTTGACCACAGCGCGGATTTCCATGCGGCGCTTGACGTTCTTAAATTTGCTGAGGGCTTCGGCGGCTTTTTCCGGCTCCACCCCGGCATGGCAGGCGGCGGCGACGGCGGCGAGTCCGTTACGGACATTGTGCAACCCGGTCAATTCCCATTTCACCGTGCCGCGCACACCGCCGCCTTTGCAGACTTCAAACTCGCTGCCATCAGGCTTCAACAAGCGGGCTTGCCAATAGGAGTTTCCTTCATTTTTCAGCGAGGTGGTTTCCTGCCGGGTCCAGCACCCCATACGCAAGGTTTCGGCTAGGTTTTGGTCGATGGAAGGCATCACGATCAGCCCATTGCCCGGCACGGTCCGAATGAAATGATGAAATTGCTTTTGGATGGAGGCGAGGTCGGGGAAGATGTCCGCGTGGTCGTATTCCAAGTTGTTGAGGATCGCCGTGCGGGGCAAATAATGCAGAAATTTGGAGCGTTTGTCGAAAAAGGCCGTGTCATATTCATCGGCCTCGATGACAAAATAAGGTGCTGAGCCTAATCGGGCTGAGATGCCAAAATTTAATGGGATGCCGCCTATCAAAAACCCCGGATTGACTCCAGCACACTCCAAAATCCACGCCAACATGCTAGTGGTGGTGGTTTTGCCGTGTGTACCGGCCACCGCCAACACCCAGCGTTCCTTCAACACTGCTTCATATAGCCAGCGCGGGCCGGATGTGTAGGGCAGCCCTAGGTTTAACACTGCCTCCACTTCGGGATTGCCCCGCGACAGCGCGTTGCCAATCACCACCAAGTCGGGCCGTGGCTCCAAGTTGGCTGCATCATAGCCTTTGTGCAACACGATGCCTTGGCTTTCCAGTTGCGTGCTCATCGGCGGGTAAACG
>CAIWDB010000107.1 GCA_903911305.1 uncultured Methylococcaceae bacterium
CAGAAGAATATAGGGCAAACGTGTTGACAAGGCACTGCTAGCTGTCCCATTTGATGCAACACGACTTTTATCTCGCTTGGCGCTATTTGCGCCATCACCGGACGCGCACCTTTATTTTGATTGCCTGTCTGAGCCTGCTGGCCACCCTGCCTTTGGCGCTGCATGAGATGCTGGACGAAGGCGAGACCCAAATGACCGCCCGCGCGGAATCGACCCCATTGTTACTGGGTTCCAAAGGCAGTGCGTTGGATTTGACGCTCAATGCACTCTATTTCAATCCCACGATTCAAACCCGCATCACCATGGCGGAAGTTGACCGCATCGCCGAGACGGGTTGGGCCGACCCTTTGCCAGTCTATGTCCGCTTCCGTGTCCAAAACCATCCACTGGTGGGTGTGACCTTGGATTATTTCGATTTTCGTCGTCTAAGCATTGCCCATGGCAGCATGATGGCGATGCTGGGGGAATGCGTACTGGGTTCAGACGCGGCGGAAGCACTGGGAATCAAGCCGGGAAACAGTCTCCTGACTACGCCGGAAAACTTGTTTGACCTGTCAGGGGCATACCCCCTCAAGCTTCATGTCGCCGGGGTATTGGCGAAATCCCATACCCCGGACGACCAAGCGGTCTTGATTGATTTGCAAACCGCATGGGTCATTGAAGGCTTGGGCCACGGTCATTCCGAAGGAAAAAAACCTGAACAAATTTCTGGTTTGCCATTCGGTCAAGCCGATGCCAATCTAGTTCACGATGCAAAACTGGTTACCTACTCCGAAATCACCCCGGAGAACTTGGAAAGTTTCCATTTTCACGGGAACCCATCCACCTATCCAATCAGCGCGGTCATTGTGTTGCCCCATGACCGCAAATCATCGACCTTGCTAAAAGGCAGATACTTGGATAACGAAGAAAAGGTTCAACTGGTTCAGCCTTTGGAAAGCATTCAAGGGTTGATGAAGAATATATTTCGTGTCGGTGTCCTGTTCGATGCGGTTTTGGTTTTGGTGGGCAGTGCCATGTTGCTAGCCTTGGGTCTTGTCTTTGCTCTTTCTTTGCGGCTAAGGCAACGTGAACTCCAAACCATTTTCCTGCTGGGTTGTAGCAAAACCAAAGTTCTGCGCTTGGTTGCCGCCGAAATCCTGCTACTCGGACTTGCCAGCAGCGCTGTTTGCCTTGCCTTGGTTGAATTGATTCACTTTTATGTCGGCGGATTAGTCCGTCAATTCATCATGCCTTAATGGAGAAACTCGTGTCATTTAGATTGATTACACTGTTAATTACCGGATTGTTTCTGACAGAAACAACTGCATGGGCTGGCGTAGCCACAGACTCTCCCACATTGAAAATCGTGGCGACTAACTATCCCCTAGCCTATTTCGCCGAACGCATCGGCGGCAATCGAGTATCGGTTGACTTGCCGGTTCCAGCCGATGAAGACCCGGCCTTTTGGAAACCCACTGCAAAGGCAGTGGGCGACATGCAAAAGGCCGAATTGATTCTGTTAAATGGAGCCGATTATGAAAAATGGTTGCCAAGAGTCAGTTTATCCAAGTTTAAACTGGCAGACACATCCACATCATTCAAAAATAACTTCATCCGCGTCGAGAATGCCGTCACCCACAGCCACGGGCCGGGAGGGATGCATTCGCATGAAGGCATCGCATTCACTACTTGGCTGGATTTTGACCAAGCGGGCAAACAAGCCGAGGCGGCTGCACTTGCCATGATCCGCAAACGGCCCGAATTGAAATCCTTGATGATGGACAATCTGAAACCACTCAAAGATGATTTGCTGGTGCTGGACAGTCACATGCAAGCGCTGGCTTCATCCAAGCCAGGGATTCCACTCTTAGGCTCCCATCCGGTTTATCAATATCTAGCCCGCCGTTATGGTTTGAACCTTAAAAGTGTCCACTGGGAACCCAACGAAATGCCCTCCGAGGAAGCATGGGCCGGGCTTCGCAAGCTATTGGAAACCCATCCGGCACAGTGGATGATATGGGAAGCACAGCCCTCCGAGGCAATTGTTGAGAAGCTAAAAGTGTTGGGTATTAGTAGTTTGGTTTTCACTCCCTCTGCAAACCGGCCTGAAACCGGAGATTTTCTGGAGGTGATGAAAACAAACCTTGACCAATTGAAAGAGGCGTTTCATTGAATTGAATGAAAACGGAGACTTTCAGCCAAATGTTATCAACTCCTGAGCGAAGCCGAAGGGGACGGTAGCTTGACGGTTGTACAAGTGCTTCATTTGGGCAATGTAGTAGGGCATAGTTTGCCTTCCCTAGACGCTTGATTGGCTCACCACATCCCTGTGGTTCGGGCTTCGCCCCGCACTCCGTGCGTCCAAATCAGCTCCCGGCTGATTTGTCGGCATCCATGCCGAAATGACGTCGGTGTTGTATTTCAGCGTGTCGCGGTCGCCGATGGCGAAGCGATTGATTGGATTGGCAGCTTGAAAGCCGTTCGCGTCATACATCGTGACAGACCAGAAGGCATTCACTGGCGGCAACTCGTCTTTGGTGAAATGCAGCACGTACTTGCCTGTTCCGTCCATCGGTTTCCCGTCGGCATCGGCTAGGTATTCGGGTAAATCGCATCGTCGGGCTGGTTCGCGCCCAGCCCCACCATCGCCACGATGGCGCGTTTGAGGTAATAGTTGCCATACACACCCATCGTGTCAGTGTTCATCTGCCACTCGAATAGAGCGTGTCAAAATTCGGACGAACCACTTCACGAAAATCTGCTGGCGGAAAGGCGCGCATGTGATGGAATGAGTTCATCGGCCCCATACCCGGCTTCGCATCCGGCTCAACATTGGTCGTGACGCGCCGGGTGACATCCATCATAATCAGGGGGTACAAATATTGGTAAGCTTCAATGCCAATTTCGTAGGCTTCTTGTTCTGTAATAGTTTCCGTTGATTCGGCGTAGATTTGGGTAAACGGAAACAATGTAAGCAGTGCCATCATCGGTATGAAAGATTTTATGGGTCTGATTTTCGTAAGTTTGGTGAGTTTTTCAATTATGAAACTGATGTTACGGACTGACGTGAAAGTTGCATGAAACCATGCATTGTTGAGTTGCCCGGCTCCAATCAGGGCCATGCGTAAAAAAGTTTACTCGGCGAGTGCTGCTGTCACCGCTGCCTGAAATACTGCTTCGTCTGGGTATATGCCCGTCCAGTCTTCAAATATCTGCATGGCAAGTTGCACCAACATTTCCACGCCATCGACCACGGCACAGCCTTTTCCCTGCGCGGTTGCAAGAAATGGCGTGATGCGCGGATTCGTGATCACATCAACAACGGTCATGTTGGGTGAAATGCTGTTCCAGTCAATGGGAACCGGCTCAAGTTCCGGCGCGGAGCCTAGATGGGTCGCATTTAATAAAATCTGAGTGCCAGTCGGTATTTCAATAGTTCCTTCCCAAGCGACCCATTCGGTAGGAACCCCCGTCGCACGGTGGACGAGTTCCGCCACCTCCCGCCCTTGGGATTCACGACGCGTGATGATCGTCAGATTTTCAGCTCCGGCGCGGGCGATTTCAACCGCCATCGCCCGACCGGCACCGCCCGCGCCGAGCATCGCCACCCGCTTGCCAGCGATGGGCGTCACTTTTTGAATCGCCTTGACGACACCTTTGCCGTCATTATTATGACCGATCCTGCGCCCGTCATCGAAAGTCACATAATTCGCCGCGCCAATCACCCGGACATCCTCATCCACGGCATCTAGGCAAGCCACAGCCGCAATTTTATAGGGTACGGTTATGCAAAAACCAGAGAAGCCTAATGCTTTCGCGCCGTGAATGGCCGCAGGCAAGTCAGCCTCGGAGGCAATATCGCATTTCCAAAACTGCCAGTTAAGCCCATAGTGTTGATAGACGGCATCGAACATGCGGTCTATGGGGTTTTCGGCGACCGGATGACCGAACATTCCGGTCATCTTTTTCTGAGGCGGGATTCTAAGCTGTGTCATGGTGATAGTCTCATTGGCGGGGATAATCAAGTGTCTAACTTATCAGCAATATACATCTATTTCGTGAAGTTTTCACTAAAATTGTTGTGGGGGCTATCAAAAATATTATATGCATCTAAGTATGATGGCATTGATCATAGTCCTTGGGAGGTTTATAGATAATATGATGGATTTCAGATATTTAATCCCATTTTAAATATAAACTTCGGACAAGGCATAAAATATGCATTTTAAGCTGTATGAAATTTAATAGGAGTCAATAAAAATCAAAAAAATGCTTTAGCTAGTTGACATTCTCGGGAACTTGCATATTATCTTTTCACGTCAAACGATCATGACAACTGACAAAAGTGCATACTTTCTTACGAGGACATCAAAACACAAGCTGAAAAACTTATTACCAAGACTAGCCTGAGTCGGTTCGAATTTGACGGGCTAATGGTCGATTTTGTAAAAGTGTGAGACGAAAAAACCAGCCGGGAACTGATTGATACTCCCAAGTGTGGGCATTCACCAAAGTTTAAAAGCCCACCGTCTTCAGCATTTGAGAATGAAAATCAGTTTACAAAAATTTCAATTCTTTGGGAAAAAATAAAATGAACCAGTACTTATTCGTCCATCTGCCTCGTCTGAAAAAAGATATAAAAACACCTATAACATATGTACAACTTGGTGTATTAGGTGATCTATGTTTGAGCCGTGTTAATCAAGAAATATATGATTATCATAAAGCCCAAACAGATACCCCAATCAGAACCGTGTTTCTGTGTGACACATTCATGAAAGTAGATACGCCCTCGGGCAAATGTGATTTTCTGGCTTACCTTTATAAGAAATGCACTGATTACAATAGCGTTAACTTTTATTTCACCAGTGTATTTTTACAGGCAATCAAAGATAGTCAACTAAAATCTTTCGGCCAAACTTTGACAGAGTGTGAAATTAGAGGTCTTATTTCAATATATAAGGAGACTGCACTCACCAAACTAGGTAATTTCTTAATGGATAATTATCAATGCACCAAGGCTGACGGTTCGCAAGCGGTAGGCGCTCTAATGTCTAAAGCGCCCGACGAAACAAATTGGATTTTCTTTTTGGCAATTGCGCCGGACTATTATGGTGATTTTATTGACGCTGTGTTTAATTATTTCACCACTCACAAAGTAAAGGATGAAACCAAAAAAATATTCCTACTTGAAAAGCCATTTCAAACCAATTCTGTTAAATCCAGTCTACTGTCAAAAAAACTGAATGCTCTACACAAAAAACATCCTAATTTCAAGTTTTTTGCAATAGATCATTATGCGGCGAAATGGTCAATCGCCCATATTCCCTATCTCATGGAAGAAGTTCCATCATTCCGTGATTTCGTCAATGAGTCGGACGAAATTATAATAGAATTGCTGGAACGTCAGAAAATTCCCCGCTATAGGTTGAATTATATGGCGAATACTGGACTTTACCTTGATATGATGCCACATGCATTGGTGCCTTTACAGTTTATATATGCTGGAAAAATTGTTTCATGGACAGCAGAGTCCATCGTACAAGGCACTTATGAGGGCTATACCGACATGGTAGGTGAATGGTTGACCGAGAGAGGGGAAAGAGGCAAGAGAAAACTGGCTGAATTGAATATCGAAACTTATTTTAGTTTGAAACTGACATTGACAATTAAAGATGATGAATTTTCCGAAGGTAAGATTGTCAAGGTTTACATACGATCAGGAAAAGGAATGATGGAAGACCGCAAGCGAGTGATAATAAAAAATAATACCCGAGACAGGTCAAGAGCATCATCAGTGACTATTGATATTGCCAATAATAAATTCTATCAGACTCATCACAGCGGCGTGTCATTTCCAAGACAGTTCTTGTCATCAAATGCACCCGAAAGAAAGATATCAGGGTATGCTAAAGTTCTTTACGATGCAATGGAATATCTGACCAAAGAAGATGATGATGCCAAATACCTGATTGAAATATTGACAACCGACTGCGCTGCACATGTAATCAATAATATAGAGGAGATACGCAATCAATTGGGCGAATGCCCAAAAGTGGAATACCCGCCTAACGAAAAACTGGTGATGGATGATAATATAGAAGCTGTATTCCTTTATCCTTTTGAATACCTAGAAGAAAGACTACAGGAAGAGGAGCGAGGTTTAGTTATGTACGAAGACCCACGAGTATTAGCCGGAGGGCCGGATATTTTATCGGAGTCCGATAGAATCAGTTGGAGTGGTGAAAATTTGGAATCAGTCAGGACAGCCATCGGCATTTTACGGTAAGCTTTTGTTTGTTTATACAGAACCCACAGGGGGAACCGAGGGCGGATGCAGGATGAATGAGGAATATAGTAAACCCTAATTTTTTCGCTCCCTAAATCGGAGGAAATCTATTGCGGATATCGAAAAAAAACAGCGTCTCGCTTAATGGATTATCCTTGATCAATCCTTGAATATCCCCTGCTGCAAAGCCAATCTAGCCATTTCCGCCGAGGTGTTCACACCTAGCTTGGCTTTAATCAAAGAGCTGTAATTAGCTGTGGTTTTATAACTTAAGCGCAGTTCCTCGGCGATTTCCCGTGGGGTGCGGCCTTGGGCGAGTAGGCAAAACACATCAAACTCCCTCGCCGAAAGGGTTTGCAGATTGGCGGCGGCATCTTTGCCGGCCACTCGTTGCAAGGCCAAGCGTTGGGCGATTTCGCGTTCGATATAATGCTCGTTGCGGGCGACGGCCAGCACGGCTTCCACCAAAATTTCCGGGGCACAACTTTTGGTGATATAGCCGATTGCACCGGCTTCCAAAGCCCGTTCGGCATAGACCGATTCGTCGTGTATGCTAAAAGCAAGGATGCGGGCTTCGGGATCGCGTCCGCAGATACGGCGAATGGCAGCTAACCCACCGATACCCGGCATGGACAAGTCCATGACTACCACGTTGGGTTTGCTTTCAGCATAAAACTGGCAAGCCTCTTCGCCACATTCGGCTTCGCGGATAATTTCTATCTGGGTAGACTGGCTTAACAGCAAACGGTAGCCTGCCCGAACCACAGCGTGGTCGTCTACTAGCATAACGGTGATTTTTCTATTCATGCCTTTATATTATCGCAAGGGATTTTAATTTCCAGCCTAACGCCTTGGTTAGGTGCGGTTTGCAACGCCCAAGACCCGTCCATGCTTGCCACCCGCTCATGGATTCCATGCAGTCCAAAGCCATCCCTAGGTAGAGAAGGATCATAACCCTTGCCGTCATCGACTATTACCAAACTTATGCAGTCGTCTTCGGTAAGGTTCAATTCAATGTGGACATTTTTTGCTTCGGCATGTTTGGATACATTGGTCAGGCTTTCTTGCACAATCCGATATAGGTGAATTTTGGCATTGCCGACAAATTCCTCTGCGTCATTGTCGAGTTCAGACACAATCTCGATGTTGGAATGACGTGAATGCCAATTGTCGATCATATCTTGCAAGCAAGGAATCAGCCCTAGTTCATCCAGCATCATGGGGCGCAGGCGACGCATCATTCCACGCACCACGCCAAACAAACGGTCGCATTGGTCCATGATGGTTTGGGCTGCTTCGGTTTTTAGAGAAGGCTTATCAGGGTCAGAGGATAAACCCAAGTCGTTAGTATGCCGCAAGGATGCCGCCATGGCTTTGATGGCACTCAGTGATTGGCCTAGCTCATCATGCAGTTCCTGGGCAAGAAAGCGCCGTTCTTCTTCCTGAACCCTTAAGGAATGCCAAGTTAATTCTCGATTATCGACGCGGGATTTTGCCAAAGCCTGGGCCATGTGATTGAATGCGGCGGAAATACGATCAAACTCCTGCATATTGAAATGCGGCAAACGCTTGCCATAGTCCCCTTGTTCAATATCTTCCATGCCGCGCAGAATGTGAGCCACTGACTTGAATGCCCGCCCAAGGGAAATGTGGACCAAGGCGGAAACTGCCGCCGCCAAGGCAACCATGAAGATCAGGAAGCTGCGTGCCTCTGTCCAAGCTTCGGCTATTTCATCCGCCGGATTGGCTTCAATCAGAATATGGATGGGTTCGCCATCGCTATTGGTCAATTCCCTTTCACCTATGACTGAAGACGGTGTCACTGCCCAAACAAACCAAGCCGGGGCGGATACTAGTGATTGTCGTGGTGCGTCATTGGAGAGGTCAATAAAGGATTTTGCTGGCTGTTGCATTTGTATGTGTAAACGGCGAATCTTTTCCATCCTTGCCAACTCGACCAGCCAAGTCGGCAGCGTTTGCTGGCGGCCTTCGCTGCGAGCCAAGCCCGCATCCACCCATTGCAATGCCATGTTGACGGAGGACCGCACTTCTTCCGAAACCGACCGGCGAGCGTTGTGGACGACAAACAGCGTACCGACACCGACGATAATCAGCATGGTCAACGCAATCATCAAATTTAGGCGGAATCGCAAACTCAAGGCGTTTCTCTCGTGGCAAATGGGCCTTATAGTGTCCCGTAATTGAAGCTTTGGGGATAGGGGAATTTTTCCTATGACGCATCGGGGATACAATAGCCTCAATTAAAAATGGATGACATCTTGCCGGTGAATGGCTAATCTAAGCCTTGGATTTTGATTTAGCGGAATAACAAAATGCACATGAACTCCCGTGAAGGCAAGGCGATTCTTGCCTTGATTCGTGAAGGCGATTATGCCCATGCCGGTGAAGAAGAATCTATTCGGCTGGTGCTGGACCATATTCCCAAGGGGCAACCCGGCCCAATACTTGATGTTGGGTGTGGACGCGGCGGAACGGCAGACTTTATCCGTCGCCAAAGCTGGAGTCCGATGGTGGGCATTGATATTGATGCGACCTCCATCGCCGAAGCCAGTCAGCGCTACCCGCAAGTCCAATTTCAAACAGCCAATGTCGAACAGGTTGCTGACTGTTTTAGCGATAAGTTCGGCATGTTCTTTCTGTTCAATTCATTTTATGCCTTTCCCGATCAAGCTCTCGCTTTAGAACAGTTGCGGAAAGTGGCGGATGATTCGGCCATGCTGGTGATCTTTGATTACACAGATCCAGTAGGCAAGTTTGAACGCCGTGAGTCCAGTGTGGCGCGGTTTGACTATTGGCGGCCACTCAAATTGGCGCAATTGCCTGAACAACTGAAACAAACTGGCTGGGTATTGCATTCTGTTGAGGATTTATCACTGTACTATGTGCAATGGTATCGCCAGTTGGTCAGTAAAATTCAGCACAAACGGGACGCGATAGTCGGGCAATTTGGCGAGGCATGGTATGACTTTGTCGAACGCGAATATTCCGATATGTTGCATTGCATGGAGCAAGGCTGGCTAGGCGGGGCTATTGTGCTGGCTATCGTCCACTGAAACTTCTATGATGCCCGAATGAAATCAAACCCAAAAAAGCATGATGTGTTGGTGGTGGGTGCGGGCTTTGCCGGCAGTGTCATCGCCGAGCGACTCGCCAACGTTGGGTTGCGAGTCATACTGATTGATAGACGGGAACATATCGGCGGCAATGCTTTTGACGAGTTAGACGAGAACGGCATTTTGATTCATCGATATGGTCCGCATATCTTCCATACCAACGCCGCCCGAGTCGTCGAGTATTTGTCACAATTCACTGAATGGACTCCTTATGAACATCAAGTGCTCGCCCAAGTGGAGGGGCAGTTGCTACCTATTCCGATCAATCGCTTGACCATTAATGGTTTGTACGGCTTGAATCTTGACGAAGCGGGTGTCAAGGCATATTTTGAGCGGGTGCGCGAACCACGGGAACCGATATTGACTAGCGAAGATGTGGTATTGAACTCGGTGGGACGTGATTTGTACGAAAAATTCTTTCGTGGCTACACCTGCAAACAATGGGGGCTGGACCCTTCGGAGCTAAGCGCCGGTGTCGCGGCCCGCATCCCCGTGCGCAGCAATGATGATTGCCGCTATTTCACCGATGAATTCCAAATCATGCCAAAACAGGGTTATAACGCATTATTTCAACGTATGCTGGCCCATCCAAACATCACGCTTGAATTGGGTATGGAATTTATGACCGATAAATGGTGTCATCCCGTGCGGCATGTTGTTTACACCGGTCCAGTTGATGCCTATTTTAATGACTGTTACGGTAAATTGCCTTATCGCTCATTGCGATTCGAGCGGGAACATTTTGCCAATCGCACCCAGTTCCAACCCGTTTGTGTGGTCAATTATCCAAACGATTATGCGTTCACTCGTATCACCGAGTTCAAACATATGACGGGGCAGACTCATCCGGGTACGACGATCATGCGGGAATACCCGAAAAGCGAAGGCGACCCCTTTTATCCAGTGCCAAGGCGTGAAAACGAAACCTTGTATCATCGCTATAAAACACTTGCAGAAAGCAAAGAAAATACTAGCTTCGTAGGCAGATTGGCGCAGTATCGGTATTACAACATGGATCAAGTGGTGGCAGCCGCCTTAAAAGTGGCTGAGAAGCTGATCGAAAAACTTATCGGGAGCTGACAAAATGCGAGTCGCTTTTCTGTGTAAACGGCACTACATGCGTAAAGATGTCATTATCGACCGTTATGCACGTCTGTATGAGCAACCGCGCCAACTGGCTTTGCTTGGACATAATGTGTTGAGTGTATGCCTGAGTTATCGTGAGACAGACGTGCGTGACGAGGTTCATGAAGCCTCTCCCGGCAGCCTGCGCTGGATTGGGTTTGCGCCAGAAGGTCTGCGATTGTTCACCTATCCGTGGCGCGTCGAAGCCGCTTTGCGATCATTCGCCCCGGATTTGTTGGTAGGGGCATCTGACAGTCCGCATATTGTGTTGGGTGCTTGGTTGGCAAGACGCTTGAAGATTCCTTATGCGGTGGATTTATACGACGATTTTGAAAGTTTTGGCCTGACCAAGATACCCGGTATGCGTAGCCTATACCGACGTGCGATTCGACAAGCTGCCGTCGTGAGTTGCGTGTCGGAATGGCTGGCCCGGCGTGTTCGGGATGATTATCAAGCCAAAGGCAAGGTGATGACATTGCCCAGCACCATTGACCGGGCGGTTTTTTGCCGCTTAGACCGTGTGCAATGTAGGCAATCGCTGGGCTTGCCCGTCAACGCCCAACTCATTGGCACGGCGGGTGCGCTACAAAGGGAGAAGGGCATATTGCCAATTTATCAAGCATTTGAGCAATTGTCCAAAAACAATCCACAGCTTCATTTGGTCCTTGCGGGGCGGGTTGAAGCGAGTTGTCCGCCACCCACCAGCCCGAATGTGCATTGCCTTGGGGAATTACCCCACTCACAAACTGCAAAGTTGTTCAATGCACTGGATGTGGGGGTAGTGTACTTGCGTGACACCCCCTATGGTCGTGCCAGTTTTCCGCAAAAAGCCTACGAGATGGTGGCTTGCGGACTTCCTGTGGCGGTGGCACGGGTGGGTGCGATGAAAGATTTGTTTGATGCCACTGCGAATAGCCTTTATGAACCTGAGAGTGCGGACAGCTTGGCTTATTGCATTCAGGCACTGCTTGAAAAACCCACGGTTGCCGATATTGACATAAGGGATTGGGCTGAACTGGCGCGTGATATGGAGCTTGCTTATGAAAGCTTATTTAAGTAAATGATATTACAGCGTTTTCAATGTTAATTGATTACCTTGTTTAAGCCGTAGGAGCGGGCCTAAGTCCGCGATTGATTTGACTGATACCGCAAATTTGGACTACTTATCGTGGGCTTAGGCCCACTCCTACATGTTGCGCATATTCATTTTTAAGTAACTATTTGGTATTGAAAACGATGTAATTCTTTGGAGAATATTTTGAGTCAATTATCAAGCAAGTGGATTTACATAATACTGGCGTTAATCACATTATTGGGTTTGCAACTTCGATTGGAAGCAGTTAGATATACGATTGTTGATACCCCCATTCGCGCCGATGCAAGGATTTATTTATTATATGCTATAAACTTAAAGCAGTTTCATATATATTCCCACTCTCCAGATGCCATTGAAGGCAAGGTTGATGCTCCTGAACCCGATGCTCTCTGTACTCCAGGATATCCATTGTTCATGCGTTTGTTCTTAGGTGATTCAATTACAAACAAGACCCTTCTTAACATCGAACTCGTTCAAGCCCTGTTGAGTACACTGACTATATTAGCCGTATATTACTCGTTTGTTTTAATGCTTAAGCCGGGATTAGCCTTAAGTGCGGCATTATTAACGGCAATGAGTCCCCATCTGGTTACCGCTAATGTGTTTTTGTTAAGCGAATCGTTGTTTTGCTTCTTGCTAATGGTGTCCATATTTTTACTAAGTCGATGGCGTTTACAATCATCTCCGTATCTGTTATTTGTAACTGGATTTGTATTTGCAATGACAAGCCTTACCCGACCGTGGATTCAATATTTCATAATAATAATGGTAGCGCTGCTGGCACTGGCACCGCAGCTACCAAGGTCAAAGCGTGCCGCCTTGTTATTGATCTCTGGATTTCTTATCCCTATGGGTTTTTGGATAATGCGCAACATTATCACTCTTGGTATATTAGCCGATAACTCACTAATGACACACTCTCTGCATCATGGGATTTATCCGGGCATGATGTACGAAAATAACCCTGAAAGTCTTGGTTATCCTTATCGTTTTGATCCACGATCAGATGAAATTAGCGCATCACTTAATTCAGTACTTAACGAGATTTATAATAGGTTTCATGAATCGCCATTTGAATACATAATATGGTATATGATTGGCAAGCCACTGATGATGTTTTCATGGACTATATTTGAAGGGATGGGTGATGTATTTATTTATCCAGTATTGAAGACCCCATATGCTAATTCTAATTTATTCATATTCACCCATTCTATAATGCAATATCTACATTATTGGCTAGTAGGATTGGCAGGTATTGGCTGTATTGCCATTTGGTTGCCAGACAATAAGCATAAACTAGGGGTGGAACAGGTATTTTTTTCCCGATGTATATCCATATTGCTAATATATTTTATAGTATTGCACAGTATCTGCGCACCATTTTCGCGTTATTCAATACCCATGCGGCCTATCGTTTATGCCCTGGCAATGTATGGATTATGGTATTTATGGAATGCATTAAAACCTTTTTTAACTAACGCCATATCCCACAATTACACGTTAAAATAAGTTTTTTACCGCCAGCAGGGGAAACATTATGGGATTAGCCCAACGCGATGACAAATTGCACACCTATTCCGAGTATCTGGCTTGGCCCGAAGACATGCACTACGAACTGATAGACGGTGTTGCCTATTTGATGGCTCCCCCGGCCCCCACGCTTGATCATCAAGATTTTGCCGGGGAAATTTACTTTCAACTAAGACAAGCACTGGAAGGCAAGCCTTGCAAAGCATTTATTGCACCGGTGGATGTGCGTCTGCCTAAAGCCAATGAGAAGGACGAACTCATTGACACAGTGGTGCAGCCCGATGTGCTGGTGGTTTGTGACCAATCTAAGCTGGATCGCAAGCGAGGAGTGCGCGGTGCGCCCGATTTTGCGGTGGAGGTATTGTCACCTTCCACAGCCAGCCATGACCATGTGTGCAAGCGCCGTGTCTATGAGCGTGCGGGTGTAAGGGAATATTGGCTAGTTCACCCCACCGACCGAATTGTCACCATTTACCGGCTTGAAAATGGCAAGTTTGGAACCCCGGATGTATGCGAACTTTCGGGTGAAACCCCGGTTGGCGTGTTGCCGGGCGTTGTCATCGCTTGGGACGATTTGGTTCGACGCATCCCGCAGCCGGATTGGTAAAGTGGTGTTCTGTAATGTTCATGTTTTCTGATTAGTCATTTCCCCAATGCCATCCCTACAGCCCGACCGAGCGTAAGTAGCCGAATAAACTAGTGCAGAAAGAACTCATCTTAGCCGACAGTATCGGTAAAAAATTCCACCGTACCCTTTCCAGTGCATTTTTTCAATCGTTAAAAAAGGCAACAATGAGGACATTGCGGCTACAACCGTCGGAAGCCTTGGGTAAGGACGAGTTTTGGGCTTTACAAGATATTTCTTTTATTGTTCAGCGCGGCGAATGTTTGGGTGTGATTGGCCCAAATGGGGCGGGTAAAAGCACCTTGCTCAAACTCATCCACCGAGACTATCGCGCCGACGCTGGGCGCATAGTCACACTAGGTTCCATTCAATCCTTGCTTCGTATTGATTCCGGGCTGCAACCCTTATTAAGCGGACGGGAAAATATTTATATTCGTTGTCAGCAAATGGGGTTGAATAAGGATGAAACCGATGCCATGCTAGATGCCATCATTGCCTTCGCGGGTTTGGAAGAGGCGATAGACTCACAGGTAAAAACCTATTCCGATGGCATGTATGCCCGTTTGGAATTCTCCATCGCCACCAGTGTGCAGTCGGACATCTTTTTGGTGGACGAAGTATTGGCAGTCGGCGACATAGCATTTCAAATTAGGGCTTTGGACCGGCTCAACCAACTCAAGCGAAACGGCGCAGCCATTGTTTTCGTTTCCCATTCTGAGATGAATGTACGGCATGTCGCTGACCGTTGTTTACTGCTGTTTAACGGTAGGCAAGTGGCCTTGGGCAATCCCGATGCGCTGTTTTATAAGTATTATGAGTCGGTTGGGTATCTCAATAACCGTTTACAAGCTTTAGGGGATATGATTCCTTCTGTCAAAATCGACAGCGACAAATTAGCTATCACTCGAATAATTTCATCCTCGTCAGAAGAAGGTCGGGTAACGGTGAACACCGGAGGCAGCTTAGAATGGATTGTTGAATACCAATCGGAAAACGCAATGGCGGATGTCAATCTAACCCTGCATTTCGTGAATTTAGCCGGCCTGTTGGTGGCATCGGTCGATTCTAGCTTGACTCGACAACCGATCTCGCTCGTTGCAGGAAAGGGGGGAATCCGGGTAGGCTTGCCTTTTGTCGCGCTGACTGCCGGTTGCTACCGCGTTGCGGCTGGATTCTCTATCAATGGAGAATGGCTTGCCTACAGGGAACGCATTTTGGAGCTTTATGTCATAAAACATAAAATGGACATGTACCAAGGCCTGATGGTCATGGATGCCATTTTTGAGAATAATTATTTTCCTGCACAATCTTGCGGCTAACACTTAAATTGAAGAGTACCCCACGAAATGACTGCACCGCCCTCGTTCAACCTGCCTTTCGAACAGTTACCGGAATCCTTGCCGATTTTTCCATTGCCTCATGCAGTCGTCATGCCGGGTTGCCAATTGCCGCTCAATGTATTTGAACCGCGCTACTTGAACATGGTGTTCGACGCGCTGGGCGAGCAGCGCTTGATTGGAATGATTCAACCGGAACTATCCGCATCTGACGATAAGACACTGGCACTCTACAAAACCGGCACGGCTGGGAGAATTACGTTTTTCAATGAAACCAACGACAATCGGCTGATGGTGGTGCTGACTGGCGTTTGCCGTTTCGACATCAAGGAGGAACTTCCAACCACTCGTGGATATCGGCGGGTACATGTGGATTGGTCACGATTCCGCTGCGACACCGTCAATGACACTGTCTCCGAGATGGAACGCGGGCATTTCTTGCAGCAGTTGCGCAATTATTGCGAATTTAAACGTTTGGATATCGAATGGCCGGTCTTGGAACATGTCAGTATGCTCGACCTGATTAACCGTCTGACCTGTGTGCTGCCTTTGGAAGTGGCCGAGCGGCAACTGTTGATTGAGGCGGTCACTCTTCCCGAGCGCTTGGATATCTTGTCTATGCTATTGCGATGCGAAACGCTTGAAACAAGCTCAGACGCTTCCCGTCGGCATTGACAGCCAAATGAAATTCTCTATTCCCGTCGAAACCATTTCGCCATCTCCCTCAACCGTTCCACCGCCAAACGGTTGACCTCATCGGTCGGCCTGCCAGTGAGCAAACTTAAGGCTTGTTTCACCGTGGCGACGGCATAAATTGAAAATAAGCCTTGTCGGACCGCATTGATCACGCTTGAATCCAACATTAGATTTGCGACATTCGACAAGGGGATGACGACCCCTTGGTCGCCAGTCAGTGCGCGCGCATTGCAAAGCTTAAAAAAACCTTCGATCTTCTCATTGACCCCGCCCACGGCCTGAACTTCGCCATACTGGTTGATTGAACCGGTGACAGCCAAGCCTTGGCGGACGGGTACGCCCGTCAATGCCGAAATCAAGGCTAGAAGCTCCGCCAAGGCGGCACTATCGCCATCCACATAACCGTAAGATTGCTCCAAAGCAATGGTGGCCGAGATAGCCAAAGGGAAATCTTGGGCGTATTCATGGGCTAAATAACCAGACAGGATCATCACCCCTTTGGAGTGGATGGCTTGACCAAGCTGAACTTCGCGCTCAATATCAACGACTCCGCGCCTACCCGGTGAAACGGTTGAGGTAAAGCGGGCAGGCATGCCAAACCGGCTACCCCCAAGTTCAAGCACGGTGAGTCCATTGACCCTGCCAACCGCCTCCCCTTCAGTGCCGATGAGGATGGTGCCATCCAGCATCTCTTCCAGCAAACGACGGCTGATGCGGCCTAGGCGTCGGTTCTTGTTGTCGAGTACGGCAGTGATGTGTTTTTCCTCAATGAGTGCCGAGCCTTCCTGTCGGCGGATCAAATCTGACTCTGCCATCAGTTCGAAGATGTCACCGATACGGGCTGAAAGTCGCTTCTGATGTTCTGCGAGACGACCGCTATATTCGATTATTTGGGCGGCGACTCCCGCAGTGAACGCGGCAAACCCAGATGTCTCTGTATAATCTTTGACCAACCCAACCAGTTGGGCAAGTGTCTCTTCATTACGGGGCAGGTGGTCATCAAAGTCGGCCACCACACGAAATAATTCGTTAAATTCATCATCCACTTCTTGCAGCAGATAGTATAGATCGCGGTCGCCAATCAGTACGACCTTTACATTCATCGGAATGGGTTGGGGGCTGAGACTGGGTGCGGCTGGGGAAAATGAATCCGTCGAGGGCGGGTCGATACTGATAAGCCGGTTTTTCATCGCGCGTTTAAAGGCAGGCCAAACATGCGGCTCTCCCATCAGCTTGTCTGCTTCTAGGACGAGATAGCCTCCGTTGGATTGATGCAATGCACCTGGGCAAATCAGCCTGTGATGGGTGTTCATCAAGCCTTGTTCGACAAGGTAGTCAACTTTGCCGAACAGATTTTGATAGGTTGGGTTGTTCTCAAATACTACGGGTGCGCCATCGGTTTGTTGATGGGAAACCATTAAGCGAGGCGTGAAACGCTCACGCCACTGGGTTCGAGGTGGGTGGTCAGAAGGTTCCGCTGGTTGCTCTTCCGCTGGCTGTTCACAGAATTTAGCCAATATATCCATTCGCATGGACTCCAGATAGTCAGGCACCCCTTGTTGCTCGGCAAATTCATTGCTCAGATTTGTCAGCAGTGGCCCGATGGCTTGGTCGATAGTGGTTTGATAGAGCTGGCGCAAACGATCTCTGGTTTCTCTGCGCCATTGTGGCAATTCTGCCAACATTTCCGTCAAATATTCCTGAAGGGTAAGGCTTTGTCGGTTGAATGCCTCTTTTTCCAGTTCGGAAAAAGCTGCAAATTCTTCCTCGTTGACCGTTTTGCCATCGACCATAGGGGTGAAAGAAATGGTTTCACCGTCACGAAACAAGGCAATGCTTTGCTCGTAGGCTCGGCTTTCAACCTGTCCTATGGCATGGTTGTAGCGCTCGGTGAACTCTCTTTCGATCTGGGCTTTGCCACGTTGAAAGGCTGGATTTTCAAAAGATGCCGGTAAGCTTGCGAACAGACTATCAACTAGATTTTCCATTTTAGCCAAAAATTCCTTGCCTTTACCCGGGGGAAGGGACAGGGCAATGGGTTCCCTAGGCTCGCTAAAATTATTCAAATACAGCCAGTCAGGGGGTGTTTCTTCAGCTTTCGCCGCAACCTCCAAGTATTGCCGGGCCAGCGAAAGCCTCCCGATTCCGGGTTCTCCGCAAACGAAAATATTGTAGCCGGGACGGGCCATGGCAATGCCAAATGCGATGGCATCCCGTGCCCCCTGTTGCCCAATGACCCCACGGAAAGCCTTGATGCCTTCATCCTTTGACGTGGAAAAGTGCAGTGAGGCTGGATCAATACTGACTGACAAAATATCTGCGGGCAAGGACAAGGGATGTTCGCTTGAAGGCATGTAAACTCCAAAAAATGGGGTGACTGGTGGATCACCCAGGAAATGACCAAATCTGCCCTATTATGCAGTAAAAATCTGTAAAATTAAAAGCAATAATCCTGCCAATATTTAAAACACGCTATGTCGCCGGACTGCCTCTTCAAAGACCAAGTGCTGGACTCGGCAAGTGCGAGTTTGTTATATTCAATTGCATGAAACATCAACACGTTTACCTAATACCTTACTGGCCTGTGAACCATGGGGTTGGCCCCTCCCATTGGCTAGGTGCCCAAGCTGCCAAACTGGCTTCAGCAAAAACCCTATGAAAATCGCAAGATTAAGTTGCATACGATCAGCATAATCAGGGTTAAATCTTTTTTTCATTACTTCCATTTAGGAGAAAGCTATGACGATTAAAGTCGCAATTAATGGTTACGGACGTATTGGTCGCAATATTTTGCGTTCCATCTACGAATACGGACACACTGACATCAAAGTTGTCGCCATTAATGATTTGGGTGATGCCAAGATCAATGCTCATCTGACCAAGCATGACACTGTACATGGACCCTTCAAAGGCACGGTGGAAATCGTAGACGGTGACCTAGTCATCAATGGCGATCACATCAAGGCACTTTCCGAAAGAGACCCGTCCAAACTGCCATGGAAAGAACTGGGTGTTGATGTGGTTCTGGAATGCACCGGCATTTTCCGCACGAAAGCCAAATGCCAACCGCATCTCGACGCGGGTGCGAAGAAAGTCATCCTGTCCGCCCCTGCCGACAAGAATGAAGCAGACGCCACCATCGTTTACGGTGTCAACCACGGCGTTCTCAAAGCGACCGACATCGTGATTTCCAACGCTTCTTGCACCACCAATTGCTTAGCCCCCATGGTCAAGCCGCTGAACGACAAGTTGGGTGTGGTTTCGGGTTTGATGACGACCATCCATGCCTACACTAATGACCAAGTGTTGACTGACGTTTATCACACTGACTTGTACCGCGCCCGCGCCGCTGCGCTCAACATGATCCCGACCAAGACGGGTGCTGCCAACGCAGTGGGTTTGGTGCTGCCGGAACTGAACGGCAAGCTGTCCGGGTTCGCCATTCGCGTACCCACCCCCAACGTCTCTGTGGTTGACCTGACCTTCATTGCCGCTCGCGATACGACCAAAGAGGAAGTTAATGCGATTATAAAAGAAGCCTCAGAGGGCGCATTGAAAGGCATTCTCGGTTACAATGTTGACCCATTAGTTTCCAGTGACTTCAACCACACAACCACTTCTTCCAACTTCGATGCCACGCAGACGACGGTTATCGGTGGAAACTTGGTCAAGGTTCTGTCTTGGTATGATAACGAATGGGGTTTCTCCAACCGCATGTTGGACACCACCCGTGCCCTCATCAATGCGAAATAAACACTAGACCATCAAAATAATGAGCAAGCAGGCAATCCGTCGAACCAAAATCATCGCCACTTTGGGCCCGGCCTCAGAATCTGCTGAGGTGTTGGAAAAAATTATCCGTGCTGGCACGGATGTGGTCAGGCTTAACTTTTCTCACGGCACTGCCGATGAGCATAGGGCGAGGGCGGAACTAGTCCGCAGCATCGCCGGCAGACTTAATCGTCATGTGGCGATCTTGGCCGACCTTCAAGGACCAAAAATACGGATCGCGCGTTTTAAAGACAAACGCAAAATTCAGTTGGTGGAAGGCCAGGATTTTGATTTGGATATCGCCTTGGACCCTGATGCTGGCGATGACACTCAAGTAGGCTGTGTCTATGAAGCCTTACCCAGAGATGTCAAGGCGGGTGACACCCTGCTGCTCAACGATGGATTAATCGAACTTAAGGTCAAGGAAGTCGTCGGCACCCGGGTAAAGTGTGTAGTCACCATTCCCGGTGTGCTGTCCGACCACAAAGGCATCAATAAATTGGGGGGTGGCTTGTCGGCCCCCGCCCTTACCGAAAAAGACAAAGAGGATTTGCTGACAGCCGTCAGCATAGGTGCGGATTACCTAGCGATTTCTTTCCCGCGTTCTAAAGAGGACATCTTTGAAGCCCGTGAGTTGTTGCGCCAAGCCGGCAGTGACATGGGCATCGTGTCCAAGATTGAACGTGCAGAAGCCATACTGGATGGCGTGATTGAAGGCATCATTGATGCCTCGGATGTCATCATGGTGGCCCGTGGAGACTTAGGCGTGGAGATCGGCGATGCCCAGTTGCCGCATGAACAGAAACGCTTGATCCGACTGGCGCGTATGCGCAACAAAGTGGTCATCACCGCCACCCAGATGATGGAGTCCATGATCGAAAACCCACAGCCTACTCGGGCTGAGGTGTCAGATGTGGCGAATGCCGTCATTGACGGCACCGATGCAGTCATGCTTTCCGCCGAAACCGCCGCCGGGAAATTCCCGGACCGGGCCGTGTCGGCCATGGCCAGAGTTTGCATAGAAGCAGAAAAATACCCCAGAATGCGGCAATCCGACCACCGCATGACGGAAGAATTTGGAAAGATTGACGAAGCCATTGCCATGTCGGCGATGTACATCGCCAATCGACTAAAAGTCAGATGCATAGGCGCGTTGACCGAGACAGGATCGACCCCGTTGTGGATGTCGCGCATTAGTTCCGGCATACCGATATTTGCGCTCACTCATCATGAAAAAACCTGTCGGAAAGTCACCCTGTATCGAGGTGTTTACCCTATCTCATTCGACGAATCGGGAATTCTCGATCATGCCGTGCTAAACCGCGCCATTGCCGAAGAGTTCCTGCGGCGCAAATTAGTGACCGAAGACGATATGGTCATCCTGACCAAAGGCGATTTGACCGGGCGTACTGGCGGCACTAATGCGTTGAAGATCGCCCGTATTGATGACGTGCTGGCAGCCGCACCCCAAACCAAACCGTAATTACCTATCAAGAGGGAGAAAAGAATCATGAAGGGCGTATCCCTGATTCAGTTTCTCATCCACGAACAACGCAAAACCCCCCAAGCCAAAGGGGGTTTTACCTTGTTGCTAAACGACATTGCCAGCGCCTGCAAAGCCATCTCCCACGAAGTGCATCGGGGTGCTTTGGCAGGCAACTTAGGCATAGCCGGTTCGGAAAACATCCAAGGCGAAGTACAGAAGACCTTGGATGTCATCACCAACAATATTTTCATCAAAGCCTTGGAATGGACCGGACATTTGGCGGGTTTGGCTTCGGAGGAAAATGACGAAATCATCCAAATCCCCAAG
>CAIWDB010000108.1 GCA_903911305.1 uncultured Methylococcaceae bacterium
AAAGATGAGGGCGGTGAAGTCCACGGAACTGCATCCTTTTTGGGGATTAATCGAGCTATTTCCGATGGCAAAATCAGCGGTGATACCATTAGCTTTTCTAGTAAGACTCAAGAAGTGCTGGGAGATGAAAATAACCCCAAGGCATCTATTCACCGTTACCAAGGAAAAGTTTCAGGGGAGACCATTCAATTTGTAATGCAAACGGAGGGTGGTTTCTCTGAACACCTGCCTGTAGAGTTTACTGCCCATCGCAACCCTGTCAAAGCGAAAGTGAACCCATAGCAAAAAACATTCTTGCGTTCTTTTAGCATCTGGGTTTCGGCATTCCATGCCGGTATGACGTAGTTGTTTTAACCTTTGCTGAAGAATCTTACTAATCAGGAACTGAAATCGTAAACTATGCCCCATCACCCCATCCAAAAAAAGATTATCCGTCGACCTATTCCGCAATTGAATGGGCATTTCCCCCATTTATCCCCATTGCTGCAAAGAATTTATCTGTCGCGTGAGTTAACCTCGTCGGAGGAGTTGGATCGCACTTTAACCAAGTTGCCATCCCCTTGGCTACTTTCCGGCATGGAAAGCTTAGTCAATTATTTAATTGACGCTATTCAAGCCAAGAAACATCTGCTGATTGTTGCCGATTTCGATGCCGATGGAGCCACTAGTTGCGCTTTGGGAGTGCTTGGGCTGACAGCGATGGGCGCAGCAAAAGTGTCTTACATCGTACCCAACCGTTTTGAATATGGCTATGGCCTGACCCCGGAAATCGTCACCGTTGCTGCAAAGCATAAACCAGATGTGCTGATTACCGTGGATAACGGTATTTCCAGCATAGAAGGAGTCAACAAGGCGAAAGCATTGGGGATGACGGTGTTGGTCACCGACCACCATTTGCCCGGTGCGGAGTTGCCGCAGGCCGATGCTATCGTCAACCCCAATTTACCCGGCGACACATTCCCTAGTAAAGCCTTGGCTGGAGTGGGTGTGATGTTCTATGTGTTGATGGCGCTTAGGTCTCGTTTGCGGGAAAGTGGCTGGTTTGCCCATGCTGGTATCCCCGAACCGAATCTGGCGCAATGGTTGGATTTAGTCGCTTTAGGCACGGTGGCTGATGTCGTGGCGCTGGATCATGTCAACCGAATCCTTGTCCATCAAGGTTTGCAACGTATCCGACTCGGTAAAGCAAGGCCGGGTATTGTGGCCTTGTTGGAAGTCGCAGGACGCAAACCCTCTGCGGTAGTGGCGGCTGACTTGGGGTTTTTCGCAGGGCCACGCTTGAATGCAGCCGGACGTTTGGAAGACATGGGGCAGGGTATCGAATGCTTGCTGTGTGAAGACACGCCTAAGGCAAGGGCTATGGCTACCCAACTTGACCAACTGAATCGGGACCGGCGTGAAATTGAGGATCAGATGAAATTGGATGCCTTTGCCATTCTCGATAAACTGGATGCCGTCAAACGGGCCAAGGACATGTCCGGGGTGTGCTTGTTGGATTCCTCGTGGCACCAAGGGGTTATCGGCATTCTGGCCTCGCGCATCAAAGACCGGTTGCACCGCCCTGTGATTGCATTCGCCCCGGTGGGTAATGGCGAAATCAAAGGTTCCGCCCGTTCCATCCCCGGTGTGCATATCCGAGATGTGCTGAGCAATATTGCAGCAGCCCACCCTGAAATGTTAGATAAATTCGGCGGTCACGCCATGGCGGCAGGGCTTAGCCTTGAAGCCAGCAATTACCCAGTGTTTGCCCAACTGTTTGACGATGAAGTGAGTAAACATCTGGTGGGCATGGATTTGGCCCATGCCGTGCAAAGTGACGGACAACTGACTGCCGACGAATTGCGTTTGGAAAGTGCCGAGATTCTTCAACAAGGTGGTCCTTGGGGACAAGGATTCCCAGAGCCTGTTTTTGACGGGGAGTTTGATGTAATGCAAGCCCGCATTGTGGGTGAAAAACATCTTAAACTTGTGTTAAAAACACCGGATCAAAAACGGATGATTGATGCCATTGCGTTTTTTGTCGATGACCCGGAAAGTTGGTTGGGTTGTCGGCGACTTAAACTCGCCTACAAATTGGATGTCAACGAATTCCGCGATAACCGGACCGTGCAGTTGCGTATTGAATATATGGAAAGTTGAGGTTTGTTTGAACATCCTATTGATTCATGGCATGGGGCGGACACCATTATCCATGCTTGTATTAAGCTACCGTCTGCGCTCAAGCGGGCATTCCACAAGGCTTTTTGGTTACTCGCCTACCATCGAGTCTTTTGAAACCTGTAGGCAACGGTTAATCAAGTTCATTCGAAAATCCACAGAAACTGGCCCTTATGCATTGATTGGTCATTCATTGGGCTGTGTGCTGATTCGGTCTGTGCTGCCCAAGCTTGAAGATAAGCTACCGGTGGCCTGTTTTTTCCTCGCGCCCCCGAGCAAAGCCTGCAAAGCGGCCAAGTTCTTTGCGAACAATCCACTTTATCGCTTATTGATGGGTGAAATGGGGCAAATGCTTGCCAATGAGGAATTTATGGACTCATTGGCTTTGCCATCCATGCCTACCTTTGTCTATGCTGGTACAGGAGGCCCAATGGGTAAATTCTCACTGTTTGGTTCTAGCCTCAATGATGGGATTTTAACGGTGGAGGAGGTTCAAGGGGCTTTGCTTAATCCCGTCATTCTGACCGATTCGACCCATACGTTCATCATGAATTCGCGCCAGATTGCCGACGCCATAAGCAAGGCATTGGGAAACTTACAAAAATGAACCGCTCGTCACCTATCATATTTGTACCAGTAGGGCGTAGGAGCGGGCCATGCCCGCGATAGATTGTCTTCGAGCTTGATTTTTCGCGGGCATGGCCCGTTCCTACGAAGCCCATTTTTAATATTGTTACAATGTGATAAGTGGTAAGGAATGAACCGTTGATTCTGTCCGACCCTATCGGTTGCCATATTTTGGGTGATTCCAGCCTTTAGGTTTCAGTGAGTGGTAAGAGGCCGGGACACGAAGATAAGCACCCGCCAACCAAGCTTGTTTTCCCCTTGGCGTCATACGTTCCATTTTGCGAGCGTCTTCATCTGTTTCAGTGGGCGCGGCAAAACCCGAATTGGAATAGACTTGCAACTGGTCCGGCCCATTCGGATTAATCACTAAACGATGGCGAACCCGCCCATCCGGGCCACGCTCCGCCATTTGATCGGCAAGTGTCGGGCCGGATGGTGGCGATTCACCTTCCACTATTAATGCTTCCTTCGAGTGTTTTCGACCCTGCTTGGCATGGGGTTTGGCGGTGGCAGCATATTTCTTGACGCTATTGAAACTGTCTGATGGGCTGACTCCTTTCTGTTGGCGATCTAGATTCCGTTTATTAAGCCATTCGCGCATTTCATCCACCCCACCTTTTTTGTCCACGACAGGAGGCTGCCCCGCGTTGCTTGGCGGCACTTGCACGTTGTCTGCATCTATAGCAAATGCAGTTGTTGTTGAGGACAGCACGAACAGTAGGGCGAGCAATACATTTACAAGGTTTACCAGAACGCCTTTGCCCGTGAGATAGCCGTAAGGTCGGCAAAGCGTGCGTAAGGACAATGCTGTAGATTGAGTCCCTCCCCACAACGGTAATGCGGTTGAATGAAGCGAACCAGTTCCCTCCCCAAGACCCTCACCCAACCCTCTCCCAAAGGGAGAGGGGGTTTTGAGATCGGGGGGAGGGTTAGGGTGGGGGCGAGTTAAATCAGTGGCTTTGCTGCTTTCTGTCCGCCCCCCTCCCAACCT
>CAIWDB010000109.1 GCA_903911305.1 uncultured Methylococcaceae bacterium
AACCAACCAACCAACCAAGCCTAATTTCGCCCTAACGGCTTTACTGTTTGCGGCTAGTCTGGGTTTTGCCTCAACCGCAGACGCAGCACTAATGTCTAGGCTCGGTGGGCAAGCCGTTTATGACACCGACCGCAACATCACTTGGTTGGCGGATGCCAATGCCAACGGCCAGATGAATTGGACTGCCGCCAACGCTTGGGCGACTGGCTTGAATGTCGGCGGCTACACTGGCTGGCGGTTGCCGACCGCCGATCCAGCGTGTGGGGTCAACTATAACTGCATCACCAGCGAACTGGGGCATTTGTTTTACACCGAAGGGGGTTTGAGTCAAAACCAAAACATCAACAATTCTACTTATTTGAAAGGCTTCTTTTCTAATATGCAAAATGCCTCTTACTGGTCCGGTACCGAGTCCGCGCCTGATCCATTGAATCCCTTTCCTCGCGCGTGGTTCTTCAATACCAACGATGGCCTCCAGGGCAACTACTTTCAGTACTCGTTCTACTATGCGTGGGCCTTGCGCACTGGCGATGTCGGTGGTGCTGGCACTGTTCCAGAACCGGATATGATTTGGTTATTCGGCGCGGGTGCACTGGCTTGGAGTGGCACTCGCACTCGTCGGCGCGGGTGAAATGTAAGATTGTAGGCCGGAATAAGGTTGCATAGCGACCGTTTCCGGCTTGCAAAGTTGGGTCGAAGTTGCCGGAATCGCCCGCAAAAGGGCTTATTCCATCCTACATTTCACGCATAGGGAAAAATCAGAGCGGGTGATTTTCCTTACTAAACCCCGAAGGGGTTTAAGCGATTAGCCGGGGGTTGAGCGAAGCGATACCCCCGGACAATAATTCGAATAATAAACCGACCCCGGAGGGGTCGTAGTCTTTACATCGCGGACTAGGGTATCAAATGCCTGAACCAGCATTAGCGGCGTATTTGGAATATCGCCTAGGTTCATGAGCCGATTTCTGCGACCCCTCCGGGGTCGATTTTTTTTTTACATTCTCCGGTGATGTCGCTTCGCTCAATCACCGGCTCGGCTAGTAACCCTTCGGGTTACTTTTACGCACTCTGCGCACCTTATTAAACTGATTGCCAAGCGGGAACTTGGAAACGAGCGCAACACGGACTATCATTAACCATTCAATATCCTTCTCCCTATCCTTTCGACTATGATTACTTGATTTTGGCTGGCCGCGCTTGAGGAGAAGCCCGAGTGGAGTCTTGTCTGGCAACGCTTGGTGGAGTTGGGTTTCGATGGCGACTGGCCGTGAATGACCGGGTGGGCTTAAAGGCCGGAATGAATACCCGCATGTGTTTTACAAAGTCTTTGGGTATTGGCCCAAACGATAACTACCAAAAGGCTAATCCAATGCTTGAATCATACACTTTTTTTCACCGTGACAAAGATATTTTAGGCGGTCAGCCCGTTTTTGTTGGCACTCGGGTTCCTGTTCGTATATTGTTTGAATACCTCGAAGCGGGTGATAGCCTCAACTTATTTCTCGATGATTTTCCATCGGTTAGCCGGGAACAAGCGGTGGCGGCCTTGAAATTAGCCCGACAATCGGTATTCGACCATGCGCGTGCTGCTTGATGAATCGATTCCTCGACGATTTGGTTTCCTATTGACGGGACATTACGTCCGAACTGTCCAACATTGTGGTTGGTCTGGCTTGAAAAATGGGGAATTACTGCGTGTGGCTCAAGCGGATTTCGACGTATTAGTAACTGCCGATCAAAACATGCAATATCAACAAAATGCCAAAACCCTACCCATTCCGGTTGTTGTGTTGATGGCAAGCAGTAATCGTTTGGAATCCCTGCAACCCCTCGCTCTCGCATTGCTTGAGACACTATCAGAAATTAAAGCGGGTGAGTTCAGACAAATATTTGCGTCATATTAGTCTAGTAGAGTGCGCTTGGAGGCAAACTTTGGATTGCAGACGATTCCGACAAACCCCTCAACGAGAGTAGGAACATCGGAACAAGCGCAACACATACTTTTATTCACCATTCAATAACCGTCTCCCCCTCCTTTCGGCTATAATCATCAGATTTTTCTAGGCATATACTGTTTCATACCCTTGCCTACCATAACTATAGGAATTTCTGAATGGCCCTACACTGTGGCATTGTCGGCTTGCCGAATGTCGGAAAATCAACTCTATTCAATGCCTTGACCAAAGCGGCCATCGCCGCCGAGAACTATCCCTTTTGCACGATAGACCCCAATCTCGGTGTCGTGCCGGTTCCCGATTCGCGCTTGGATGCCTTGTCGGAAATCGTCAAGCCGCAGCGGGTCGTGCCAACGGCGATTGAATTTGTGGATATCGCAGGTTTGGTGGCGGGTGCGTCAAAAGGGGAAGGTTTGGGCAACCAGTTCCTCGCCCATATCCGCGAAACCGATGCCATCGCCCATGTCGTGCGCTGTTTTGAAAATGACGACGTGGTGCATGTGGCAGGGAAAATCGACCCCGGCTCTGACATAGACGTGATTCATACTGAACTCAATCTGGCCGATATGGCTTCGGTGGACAAAGCCATGCAGCGGGTATTGAAAAGTGCCAAATCCGGCAACAAGGACGATTTGCATAAGAAAGAGATTTTGGAGCGCTTGACCGTGCATCTCGATGCCGGCAAACCGGCCCGTTCCCTAGGGCTGGATGCGGATGAGCAAGAACTGATCCGCGACTTGTTCCTACTGACCATGAAGCCGACCATGTACATCGCCAATGTGCAGGAAGACGGTTTCCATGACAATCCATTGTTAGATCGGGTCCATGCGATTGCGGCGGAAGAGGGTGCAATGGTGGTTCCGGTGTGCGCGGCCTTGGAATCGGAAATTGCCCAACTGGAAGAAGCCGACAAAGCTGAGTTCCTAGCCGATTTAGGGCTGGAAGAACCCGGACTAAACCGTGTGGTGCGTGCCGGTTATCAGTTGTTGAACTTATTCACCTATTTTACTGCCGGGGTGAAGGAAGTTCGCGCCTGGACCATTCCCGTCGGCGCGACTGCGCCGCAAGCAGCCGGTGTGATCCACACCGATTTTGAAAAAGGCTTCATTCGCGCCGAAGTAATTGCCTATGACGATTTTATTTCCTACAAAGGAGAGCAAGGTGCCAAGGACAATGGCAAATGGCGTTTGGAAGGTAAGGAATATGTCATGAAAGACGGAGATGTGGTGCATTTTAGGTTTAACGTTTGAGTTCGGGAATACGCCGAGGTTCTCATTTTGCCAGCCCAGCCGCCACGTCACGAAACGAGTTCAAAGCCGCTTCCAAGTGTTCAATGATTTCCTGTTGCAGCACATCCGGTGGCGGCAAGTCGTCCAGATTGTCCAAGCTGTCATCCTTGAGCCAGAAAATGTCCAAGCTGGCTTTGTCGCGGGCGATCAACTCGTCATAAGCGAAAAATTTGAAACGCTCGGTTTCCTTCCTATTGTGCCGGTTGATAGGGTTGTAGCAAGTAATGAAATCCTGTAAATCATCCAGTTTCAAGGTTTTGGTCTTAAGCGTGAAATGCTTGTTGGTACGCAGATCGTAAATCCAAACCCCTAGGGTATGCACCCTGCCATCTTTCGGTTTGGCATCGAAAAACAGCACATTCGCCTTCACACCTTGGGCGTAAAATATGCCAGTAGGCAAGCGCAACAAGGTATGTACATCGCAGTTTTCCATCAATTTCTTGCGAATCTTCTCGCCTGCCCCACCCTCAAATAATACGTTGTCGGGCAGCACGACGGCGGCTTGGCCGGTGTCTTTGAGAATGGTGACAATGTGCTGCAAAAAATTGAGTTGCTTGTTGGAGGTGGTTTCCCAAAAATCTTGCCGTTCATAAGTCAGCGAGTCTTTGTCTTCCTCACCTTCCTCATTGGTGATAGTCATGCTGCTTTTTTTGCCGAAGGGCGGATTGGCTAGCACATAGTCGAAATGTTTGCCGGGGTCGGCAATCAGCGCATCGGCCCGATCCACAGTCGGTTCGCCATCCAAATCACCGATGTTGTGCAGGAATAAATTCATCAAGCACATGCGGCGGGTATTTGGGACGATTTCATTGCCGTAAAACGTCTTGAACCGTAGAAACTCCTTTTGGCGTTTATCCAATGGATAGCCACGCCGGTTTAACCAATTGTACGCGCCCAGAAAAAAGCCACCTGTGCC
The DNA here is from genome assembly GCA_903911305.1 of uncultured Methylococcaceae bacterium. Classification (GTDB taxonomy): domain Bacteria; phylum Pseudomonadota; class Gammaproteobacteria; order Methylococcales; family Methylococcaceae; genus Methylumidiphilus. The sequence goes on from CAIWDB010000109.1 coordinate 4,161, forward strand.
ACAAGCCGGGTCGGCGATGGTCTTCATCGGCTCAGGGCGCACACATTCGACCATGGCCTGTATCAGCGGCCTCGGCGTAAAGTATTGCCCTGCGCCGCTCTTGGTGTCTTCGGCATTTTTCTGGAGCAATCCCTCATATAAATCCCCCTTGGTGTCGGTATCCATCCCCACCCAACTCTCGGCATCAATCATTTGCACCAGCCGCGAAAGCTTGGCCGGGTCTTGAATCTTGTTTTGCGCCTTAAAGAAAATCGCGCCCAACATCCCCGGCCCGTTGCCCAA
>CAIWDB010000110.1 GCA_903911305.1 uncultured Methylococcaceae bacterium
GATCCGTAGGAGCGGGCCATGCCCGCGATTGTTTGGGCCAAGTCTTCAAAAATAGGCTATTTATCGCGGGCGTGGCCCGCTCCTACATGTTGCATATATTCATTATTAAGTAACTATTTGGTATTGAAAACGCTGTAACTTCTACATTGAAGCTTCAATCCCCCGCTTTTCAGGCGGGCAGATTTCATCTTCAGCCATTGCTATGGAGGTATTAGTCCCATTGCCTTGGAAGGGGAAATGAAGTGTCGGTAAGGCCGGGGTGCGAATTGTGTTGGATTCGCATTGTGAATAACCTTGAGAGCTAGGATTACATCCAATTGTTGGCGTGTACTTTCCAGTTTTTAGCCAGGTTCTGTCAGTGAGGTAGATCCGAAAAATAGACGCACCGTTCAGCAGACGCGTATCAGGACTTTCTGTCCGCAACTTTAACCCACCGGTTTTTAGCCGGTAGTTGTCAAGTATATAGCCGGACTGGGTAGGGATGTACACATGCCCTTTGCTATCAACCAGCCTAGCAGAATGTTGCAGCCGAAAACCCCGCCGTCTATTTCCTCGGGGTTCGATGTTTCACGAAGGCTGGGTTTTCGCTGAACATTGTCCTTAAAGATACCTCGACCTTCCGCTTTAAACTAGCTAAACGCCCCACGAAAAACTTCTATATGACTTCTCATGACCGATTTTATGCTCTCTGTCCATTGCGTCGAACATAATTCGGATACCAATTCGTGAAGGCAACCGTTCCGATGAGAAGGGTATAGCTGATAATTTCGTAGTTCAGTTCAGGAAAAAAGAAATGCTCCATCTTTCCCCAAGCCAAAAAGGTGTTCAGGGTGAATACTATGCCCCAAACTGACGTTAGGATAGTGTTTGTCCTGATGAACGATGGACTATTCCATAGCGACGGGTCTGTGTGTTCCCTGGCATAATCCATGGTAAAAGGCTTTTTGAAAACAAGGGTGAGCCAAGTGGAGGCGGCCAATACCCCGGAAGCCATTACACCCATGTGTTTTACAGTCCACATATTATCGAACACCACAACTGCCAATATGGCGTATGTGAAGAAGAGCAAGCCAGCCCATAAAATAACCTGATTAGCAAGTTTTTTCAGCCAGACGGAGCCAAGGACCTGGACGCGGGCCGATGTTGGCGGCTGCGGCAAGGAGGTGCAAGTGGATCGAGCCAAGATCAAACCGCCGGTTGAAGCGATAGGCGAACGTGCCCAGGTATCGCGTGCCGTACTTGGCGAAGTCGAACGCATGGTAAGCGCCACCGAAGCTGGTTTTCAGGTTGCCCACGATGGTGTTGACCCACTTGAACTGCGGCAAGTCGCGGGGTTTTGGCGTCCCCACGACGACCGGACGGTGTTGGCAACCGGCGTCGGCCACTGCGGCAAAGCAGGCCAGCCCGTCGGACACCACCACGCAGCCGGGGCTAAGGCAGTCCGCTGCCCAGCCGTCGGTGGCCTTGAGCGTGAAACCCAGCACTGGCACCATTTTGACATACAGCGGATGCCCCTCCGCGTTGACCGAGACCGCCGCGACGAACGGGACTTTGTTCTCTGACCCGCGCCCGGCCTTGCCACCGGGCAGCTCCCCGCCCAAGTAAACGTCGTCAACCTGGACCCGCCCGCGCAGCGTGTATCGCGCGTCGCGCTCGGTCATGGTTTGCATGAGCTTGTGGTGCAGCAGCAGGGCCGTGGGGTAGCTGACGCCCAACTGCCGCATCATCGCAAGGGAGGACAGGCCGGTCTTGGCCGGGCTGACCAGGTAGATGGCCAGGAACCACACGGTGAGCGGCAGGTGGGTGGCTTGGAACAGTGTGCCTGCGATCAGGGACGTTTGCTTGCGGCATTGCTGGCATTGGTAGGTCTTGCGGGGTCTGCTTCGGATCACACTGTGACCCGCCTGACCACAGCGGGGGCAACGGAAGCCTTGCGGCCAGCGGTTCAGTTCAAGGGCAGCCTCGCATTGCGCCTCGGTGCCGAACCGGTTGAAAAACTCGGGCAGCGAGAGTCCGGGTTGGAATTGGATGCGGTTCATGGGCATGGTACTGTCCTCCTCGATGGGTAAGCGACCAGTATGCGCCTTTCTAATTGAAATAAAAGGCTTTTTAGCATTGGCTGAAGAAGCTTGCTAATCAGTTCAAATTTTGCCAAAGACAGTGAACATGAACTGGTAAAGCGGCTTGTCCCGGCAAACCTGCGCGAAGCTTTGAACGATCTGCACCTAAGCGATACTTGTCAGGAATGGACGAGGGATGCAGCGTAGCATCCTGTTGAGCCTGATGATCTGGCTCTTGGAAGCCTTCTTGGTTGCGACCTTGGTGTCCGACGATTGGCTGAAGACCGTCCAGCAAACCGAGGATGCCATGACCGTCGCTTACCTTGGAAAGGAAAAGGATGCCGAAATCCGCAACACCGCCAAACGCTGGTTCGACCGTTTGTGTCGGACGGTCTGGCACGGCGCAAGGTCAAGCAGTCCAACTTCGACTATTCAAGCCCCTTGGCGCATCGGTATAGCTTTTTCGCCTTGCTTGGCATATTGTATTTGTTCATGGTTGGGCTGACTTTTCCCTTTCCACTGCCGCCGCAGGCCATGCCGGTTGCTTGTGTGGCGATTGCCGTGGCGGTGAATGTCTATCTGGCGCATACGCAGAAGAGGGTTTAGAACAATATTCGATGTGTTTAGGTTGATCTTGGTCATTTCCAGCTATTAAAGAGATGTTTTCAAAGCTGTCGTTGAGACTGTCTGGGTTTATGTCTATGCACTATACTTAGCCCTGCTGCTTTTGAATTCAATGAACAAATTTAGGGTTACTCATGATGACTATTTTCGTGGAATCCAATACCGTCGGCAGGGGGTTTCCCAATTTAATCGCGATTTTCGATCTGGCGGATGCCATTAACAGCCTTTTGAATGGCGATTGAGTGAGCGGACATGACCCATGAGATGACCGCAGACATCAAGCGAAAGGCGGAAGCAGATCGCCTGCGGCGGGAACTGGCTACCCTTTTGGAATCCATCGAGCAGCTGCAAACCCATGACCGGGATTTGCTGTTTGCCCGTTACCATGAGCAGTTGGGCATTCTGGAATACAGCCTACTGTGTCTTCAGGTGGAAGTCTTGGCGTTGAAAAAGCGCATCGATTTGGTCCAGCGTTTACACAACAGGGGAGATCCAATTGATTTGGCGGCGTTGACAAGGATTGAAGCCGCCGTCGAGGAAGATTTGCAAATCTGGCGGGGTCGCATCCAAGCACAGGAAAACCAGATCGTAAACAGCCGTTTGCTGCTTGGAAATCTGGTGGCAATATCGGAAAACGAGGCACGTCGGGTAAAATCGCTCTACCGGAAACTCGCTCGGCTCCTACATCCAGATGTCAGCCCGGAAAATGTTGTCCTGTTTGAACGGCACTGGAATACCATCCAGTCGGCTTACGAAAACTGGGACGGCGATCTGCTGGAAGCTTTGCTGCATTGCGTGGAGGGCGAGTGTCAACAGTCATGTATTGCCGCTGTGCCTGATGAAGTGGCTCGTCTGCACTTGTTGCTAAAGACGCAAACCGAGCGATTGGCGCAATTGCAAGCCGAACCGCCGTTTTGCTTCGCCCGGTTATTGGATGACCCGGCTTGGCTGGCAAGCCAGCGCGCCTCGCTAGAAGCTTCGATTGGCGCTCAATCTCAACGCCTTGCGCAGTTGCAGGCTGTTTTTGCCCATTTATGCGATGGAATGGAGGAGTGAGGATGTCTGAAAATTTGCCTGTTGCCGATTTGACCCGGCAACTGATGAATCGAACTTTGGGGCGGGAGACCTTGCCCCTGCCGTTTGCCCGCGAAATCTTCCTGCTGGAAACCCATGTGGCGGGTATCCAGTACTATCAGGTCAATGATGTCATCGACGAACTGGCACCCGCCACAGCACTCAAGCTGCGACGGGAACCTTGCAACCCTCACGACGATCTGGCCATTGAAATACTCACGCAGACGGAGGTCAAGCTGGGTTATGTGCCGCGCCACCGCAACCCGGTCTTGGCTCGCTTGATGGATGCAGGGAAGAAGCTAGTGGCGGAAGTGGCCGTCATCAACCCCGTTATACCGGAGTATCTGCGTTACACAGACGATTCAGCAGACCCCCGGTATTCTTTCGTGGAAATCCGGCTGAGAGTTTCGCTATGCGAATGGTAAGGGCAAGTCATGAACAGCTTCAGACTGGGCATTAAGGTGATAATATTCTAAGCTCAAATCAAAGGCTCAAAATCGAACCAACCGCCGCTGGACTTTCCACCCGCCAGATTCCCCTTGCTAACCATTGTTTTGTATCACTAAGTACAGAGGCTTTGACAAAGCCATTGTGCTAGTGTGAGGCTAGGGTTGTAGAAAACAAATGTAACCCAAAGTTAAGAGATTCAATGCCCGCATTGTTTCAGATTGGCGAGTCTTGATAAACAGAATCTAAAAATGCTTCGTCTGTAACGCATCTTTCCAAACCCACCAACCCATTAAAAACGGTGAAAATGGCAACTTTAATTCCTAGGAGCAACCATGGAACCCGTAACCATCCCCAAACACATCGACGACCCCGTCACTTTGCTGGTCTGGAGCGCCGACGAATTCGCGCCTGCCGCGTTCATGCTCATCCTAGGCATCCTAATCGGTCAAGTGACCGCAATGACGGTGCTATCTGTTATTGCCATTAAAGCCTACCGCCGCTTCCGCGACAACCGCCCTGACGGGTTTCCGCTACATGCGGCCTACTGGGTCGGCATGTTACCAAGCAAGGCGGCGACTATCCCGAATCCCTTCATCCGGGAGTTCCACCCGTGAGGTTTAAACAATTCTTGGAATCTTGGCGCATCGTCCAAGCCGAAAACCGGC
>CAIWDB010000111.1 GCA_903911305.1 uncultured Methylococcaceae bacterium
GAACATGAATTAACTTTGCTATATCTTCAGCAGTGCTGTTATTAGATTCGTGGCCTTCGCTTTCGACCTTAATAGATTTCGACGCACCAATAGACCGTGTTATCGTTACTGGGGTTCCATTCAGAAGGATTTCAACAGTGATTTCTCCTTGCTCATTAGAGAGCGTATTTTGTAGCATTTCGCGCATGCGCTTGGTGGCTTTCACATCATCATCTTGAGCATCCTTGCCATCAAGCGCAGAGCAACCAAGAGCAAATCGTATATACTCCAATAGCGAAGACTTTCCTGCACCGCGTCCGCCAATAATCGAATTCATTTGTTGGTTAAACATGTATTCGCTGTTTTCGATGTAGTTTGCACCCTTAACGGTGACTTTTGTTATTACGACGTTTGGAAGTTTCGGTTCTTCATGGCGAATACGTGAGTCAGGGGCAAGCATCGCTTGCCGAATGGACTCTGCTGTAGGGGAAGCCAACTTGATCCAACTTGCATATTGCCCGATAAGTCTAAAGTCTGCGTGCCTCGCATCTGATGATGAAATAACGCCTCGTTTTTCTGAACTCCAAGCGGGAATTTCTCCGTCGAGTATTTTCCTATCACCTTCATTCAATTGATGCGGGTAGCATTTGTCCATATATCCGCCTACATAGGGCATATCTTTAAAGCGCTTGTGAAAGCCTTTCCGCAATACTGTCTTGTGTCCATCTGGCTTAACGTGTGGGAGAATAATGAAGTGGTCTCTAATCTCATCATCTGACTCAAGTAATGGCTGTAATTCTTCTATATTTAAGTTGAGAAGTTCTACTTGAATACCTTGAGCGTTATTAACCACACAATCAGCAGGTAGCCCAAGTTTACTTCTAACCTTCTCGAATAGGAGTTGTGGAAAATTTGCATCAAAAATAATTAGTGCTTGGCATGAATCCTTACAGGTCAACTCCATTCCTGGAAAAATCCATAAGTCTATCTTTCCTTCTTCTTTCTCCATTTTTGCCTTTGTCTGGATCGCAATGTAGGCATACACACCTTCATGGTGATCTGTAATAGCTACCGAGCGTAATCCTGATGCGAAACATTTTTCAATAAAGGCTCTGCAATAAGTTTCTCTAACTTCCATCAATTGCTCAGCCGTCGGATTCACTAAGTCATCCTCTGGTCTTTTACCGTCCCACCCAGCATCACGGGGTGAATGTACTTGAAAATCTGTTTTTCGAAACTCTGCCCCAAATGAACTCATATTACTAACTCCTGTCTTGATTCTGTCTTCTTCAGTTCTAAATTATTTTTGCTCTTTTCAGACTTCCGATTTTTCATGCCATTCATAATGAATCAGATATGTGCCATCACATCCTCAAGTTTTGTTGCCTTAACAAACCTCGCAGGGTTTTCACCGACTGCCAAAGCTTCAAAATGTGCCTCGCCGCATTTGATCTTGGCGCTTTCCTTGTCGCGTAGATCGTCGGCGAAAAGGCTACCCTTGGTTTCCACAACAAAATAGAGACGTTCAACACCGTCCTGCTCAACCAAAATGGCCCAGTCTGGGTTGTAGCTGCCTAGCGGGGTTGGCACTTTGAACCAGCCGGGAAGCTTGGCATATACCTTGATGGCTTCATTCTTTTCCAGTTGCTCGGCGAAACTGCGCTCAATACCGCCTGAGTCATAGACGACATGTTCATGGACTGACTTCTTGACTGCCAGCATATTAGTCAGGTAGCCGGTTAGCTCTTCCTGCACGAAAAGCTCCTGAGCGTAATAATGTTCATCACCGATGCGCTGATACTTGATGCCATCCACCAAGGCAAGGCGTTTGGTGCGGTTGATGATTTCGGTTGCCAGTTCGATGAACTGTTGTGGATTTCGAGCAAAATCATTTATCCGTTGGCTCTCGTTGAGGATGCGGACTAGGCTCGTGCGTTTGAGTTGGGTCTTGTCTTGCAAGTCAGTCAGAATATCCGGTAGCTCGATGTCTCTTTCATCGAGTGTGATGGATGCCGCAGTAGCGGTTTCTTCCGTGGTTATCCCGCCGCGCCCAATGGCAAGATCGGCCTTGCGGATATTAACCCTCGTTTTGGGGATGGGCGGACATTTTTTGATGGCTTCCGCGCAGTCGGCCAGTAGTTTTTCGTTATCGAATTTAACCCGGTAGGTGGTTTTATGCTTGATGCGGTTCCACAACTCCCGGAATCTCTCGCTGTGTAAAATGGC
>CAIWDB010000112.1 GCA_903911305.1 uncultured Methylococcaceae bacterium
GTGCAAGAAACCCCGCAGAAGGAAACCACGCCCTTCTACCCTCGCTCACCCTATGCAGTCGCCAAGCTTTACGCCTTTTGGATCACGGTCAATTATCGCGAAGCTTACTCCATGTATGCTTGCAATGGCATCATGTTCAATTCCTGTCGAATATCTACTAGATAACTTGAAAATCCAGAATAATGTCATTGAAGCAGCTTTTAATCATGGCTCTGCAAAATTGATGTTTTTCGGGAGCAGTTGCATATATCCAAGGCTTTGCCCACAACCTATCAAAGAGGAGTATCTTCTATCCTCGGCATTGGAGCCAACCAACGACGCTTATGCCATTGCGAAAATAGCGGGGGTCAAACTATGCAATGCCTACAACCGAGAATATGGCACTGATTTTATTTGTATCATGCCGACCAACTTATACGGTATGAATGATAACTATCACTTGCAAAATGCACATGTCATCCCTATGTTGCTCAGGCGATTTCATGACGCTAAAGTGAGCAACTCAAGTGAGGTGGTGGTTTGGGGCACCGGCCAGCCTTTACGTGAATTTCTTTATGCGGATGACTTGGCTGAAGCCTGCGTATTTTTGATGGAAAATTATTCTGCCGGGGACATTGGCGAACTTGTCAATATTGGTACAGGCGAAGACCTTACAATTTTAGCGCTGGCCGAACTCATTAAAGAAATAGTTGGCTATCAAGGCAAGATAGCGCTGGATAAAACTAAACCAGATGGCACACCCAGAAAGTTACTGGATGTAACCAAAATAAATGCTTTGGGTTGGAAGGCGACAACTCCACTCAAAGACGGTCTTGCAGCCACTTATAAGGACTTTCTTGCCAATCCAGCTCTCAGAAGGTGATTTGGCATATTTGTAGGGGATAAAATAAATATCCGAAAAATAATGAGAATTTCGAGCGGCTATTGCATCCTTTCCCGGCTAGGCCCAAAATGCCTAACAAAGAAGATTTTTGGGCGCTGAAAGACATTAGCTTTGAAATCCAGCAATGGAACCAGATTTGAAAAATAGGTCGCAATCGCGCTTGCCGTTTACAAAACCCACCACGGGTAAAGTCCATTAAAAGGCTGAGTGGCGAGCCTGTTAAAAGTTGGCACGGGCTTTAACCCCGAATTGACCGGACGGGATAATTTTCTCTGAAATCATCAAGATGCGTTTAACTGAACAGCAAAGAAACATTATTCGCGAGGCGGGACTTTACTACTTTGGGGTAGTACCCTATCTTTTTGGTTCGCGTTTGAACGACGCAGAGCGAGGCGGCGATATTGACCTATTTATTCCGGGGGCTTGGTCTGCTAAAGAAGCCGTTCCTAGACGTTTGCGCTTCTGCTTAGAACTGCGTCGTCGCTTGGGAGACCAGAAAATTGATGTAGTGGTTGAACATAAAACGCCTTCCTCTATCCAGGTTTGGGCAAGGCAGAACGGAGTTCCAGTGTGAGACCCTTGGATGACCTATTAAAAGAATGCGACCTACATCTTCTAGCCCTTCGAGAAGCGATGCAGCGCTGCCCTCATCCTATGACGGTAGGCCA
>CAIWDB010000113.1 GCA_903911305.1 uncultured Methylococcaceae bacterium
GATTCATTCAGCACCGCATGTAAACGCGGCAATATCGAATGCTGAAGAGCCTCGGCACGAAGACGGGCATCGGGAACTTGAAAAAGGTTTTTATCTTCTTCGTCGAAGCTAATATCATTTAATGGCATTATATCAATTTCAAACCTATTAGATCGTTCCCATCGGGGCCTTATCGTTATATACAAGTATACGGATGCAGTTATATTGCAACCCGGAGGGTTGCTAGCTATTAGCCGGGGGTTGAGCGCCAGCGACACCCCCGGTTAAGATCGAATATCGCATTCGACCCCGGAGGGGTCGCAGAAATCGACCCATGAACCCAAGCGGTCTTCCAAAAACATAGAAAATCCAGGTTCAGTCTGGTGGTATCCTAGTCCGCGCAGAAAAGAAAGACTGCGACCCCTCACGGGGTCGATAATTTATTCGTTTTGCCTTCCGGGGGTATCGCTTCGCTCAACCCCCGGCTAATGGCTTGAACCCCTTCGGGGTTCTGACTATACCGCAACGAATTGTGTATAACGATGAGCGCGGAGCATGGGAACGTTAAATTATAAAATATACGAAAATTATTTTTTTTTCGTCACACCCCATGACTTTAGTTAAAAACTAATCTTCATTAAAACAGCTATAAATCCTTAATCACAATCCCTAGGTTTTAACGGTAATTTGTCATTGAATCGGTGGTATGGCAGAGTCAGAAAGTCGTTCCAATTGCTTGGCTCGCCACACCAGAAATATGCCGAGTAATACCGCTGGTATGCTTAACCATTGCCCTAAATTTAATATTGAGTCAGTTTCATATACGGTTTGCTCTTCCTTGAAAAACTCCATGAAGAAACGGGTACCAAATACAAAAATAAAAAAACGGCCAAACAAATAACCTTCCGGGCCAGAGTTGCCGCGTTTAAGGTAATAACCAAGCTGTAGCAGGAAAATGACTAGATAGCATAATGCTTCATACAGTTGCACCGGGTGGCGAGGTATCGAATCAACGTGGGCAAACACCACCCCCCAAGGCAGTTCGGTAGGCTTGCCAAGGATTTCCGAATTGAAGAAGTTTCCAATGCGAATTAAAAATCCTGAAAACGGCACGGCCAGCCCAATATGGTCGCAAACCCAAAGGAAAGTTTGATTGACGGCTTGCCGCGAGTATAACCAAACAGCAATTAATATCCCCACTACCGCGCCATGGCTTGCCAAACCGCCTTCCCATACAGCGAAGATTTTTGCTGGTTGGCTTAAATAACCCTGCGGATCATATAATAGCACATGGCCTAATCGGGCACCTATCACTGTGCCAACCATGACATAGAGTGCCAAGTCGTAAGCATCATCTTTAGGCCGATGTTCTTGGCCAAACATATAACGAAAGATTAAGATACCATAGACAAAGGTGAAGGCAAAAAATATCCCATACCAACGGATGAATAGTGTGTGATCCGCCACAGTGAATGAAACAGCGATTGGCGATATGTCCCAAATCATATATTGTTATTAATGCGGAAAAAATAAACCTGATATAAAATCAAGGCAAACGGCTTGCCTAGTGAATTTCATTCTTTGTTGTGGTTTTTATTAAGATGCGCCAAGTCTAGCCACGATTGGACCCGGTAGTTTCTTGGTTGATTTGTTTTAGGGTGTTACCTGCAAGTTTTGCCACGTAGAACAAAACACCGATCAAGATCAATAATCCAAGCATTAACAAGGGATAAGAGACGCTGCTTGGTTGAGGGGAACCACTGATTAGGCCAGCTAAATGTTTGGTTGTATAACCCATATACACCAAACTACCGTTATACAGAAAGATGCCACTGGTTGCGATTAAATACTGTGATAATCTCACTTCGGTGACAGACAAAGCATAACTGAGCATGGCAAATGGCAAAGGGGTAAGCCGCAATAAAAACATTAATTTGAGTGGCTGGCTGTTGATGGCTGAATCCAATGCCGCAATCCGTTTGTTTTTGGCAAGATAGTCAATTACCCTATCTCTGAATAAATGCCGACCAATATAAAATATCACTGCCGAAGCCAAGTACGTTGCAATCATCATATAAAGTTCGGCTGCGACGATGGAAAACAATAGTCCGGCTATGAAGCATAGGGTGTCAACAGAAATAAACAGCGGAGTCAAGGCAACAAATAAGCCAATATAGACTAATGGTCCCATTGCCCCTAGCGATGCAATCCAAATTTCCAAATGCGGAAGATGTAGCTCCAATTCATGCACAATTAGAAATATCGCGACAACGACTGCAAAAACCATAGTAAGTTTGTTGTGGAGGGGGGTATGTTCTATAACCATGAGTACTCTATAGTCCTGATTAAATTGCCACAAAGTTTAGGTGTGATCAAGCGAGGTTTGGTGTGAAAGTCTTGTTACAGCGTTTTCACTATCCAATTGCTACTTGATAAAGAATATATGCAACATGTAGGAGTGGGCCATGCCCACGATAAATAGCCTATTTTAAATATTTGGCCCAATCAATCGTGGGCATGGCCCACTCCTACAGCTTAGATAAACTAATCAATTGGCACTATTTCTTTAAATATTACCGATCATCATCCTCATCCAAAAAATCATCAAGCGATAGTGCGTCCATGTCTCGTTCATGGTTATCAGGGTCGGAATAACCTAGATCGTCAATCTCAACATCATCGAAAGGTGCGCTCCAATCTTCGGGGGGTTCTATGGGATAGAATGATGAATCTTCCCACGTCGCCGTGTCATATTCCCCAATGTCGCCGTTGAGATATTGTATTTCTATCGAATCGTTCTCGGTATCTATGGCTACGATACGGAAGCTTCGCTCAGTTTCGGCATCTTTGTACCAAGTTTCTAAGTTAGGGTCGGCACAACTCATAATTTCCTCCCAATCGGTTACTGATAGATGATGAATGCGTATTCAAAAATTGAAGGGTTAATTATCCCCTACAAATTCATATAGTGTATCGCGCAGTTGGATTTTTAGGTTTTCGTCACCCAATGGCTGGCCTTTGCGGTCGGTGATACGGAAAATATCTTCGGCCCGGCAACCGATGGTGGCAATCCGGGCATCGCGAAGTCGAACCCCCGCTTTGCCAAATGCCTGGCCAACTTTGGAAAGTAGGCCGGGGCGGTCAGTGGAGATCAATTCCACAATGGTGTCCCTTTGCTGCGGGTCATTATGGAAATACACCTGGGTGGGGATCGAAAAAAGCCTCGTTTGACGGGCTTCCCGTCTTTGCACTTGCATCGGAGCGATAGTAGTGTCGAGCAGGCATTGCCTAAGCCGTGAACAAATTTCAATTTGTTGACGTTGGTCTTTGATCGGTTCGCCCGTTTGTTCCAGCACATGATAGCTATTCAACACATAACCATCGGCTGTGGTGATGATCTTGGCATCAAGGATGGTCAAGCCAAGCTGATCAAATAGGGCTGTGCTGTGGGCGAAGATGAAGTCTTGGTTGCGGGCATGGATGAATATCTCCGCACTGCCGCGCTGGCTGGTGGGTCTTAGCAATACCAAGGGCAACTCTTCTGGCCCACAGGTGGCGATGGCTAAGGTATGCCAAGCAATTTCCTCGGGTTGGAAGCGCAGGAAGTAATCGTCGGCAATGTCGCCCCAAATATATTCCACCGCTTTGCAGGTCATACCCAGTCGATCAAGCAACTTCAGGGTGTCGGTCTTGGTGGCTAGGACCCTATCTTTCAAATCGACAGGTTTTTCCAATCCGCTGCGGAAGGCACGCCGGGTGGATGCAAATAATTCTTGCAGCAATGCGCCTTTCCAAGAATTCCAAAGGCTCGGGTTGGTCGCTCGGATGTCCGCCACGGTAAGCAGGTAGAGGTAGTTAAGGCGGTCAGGGTCGCCGACTAGTGTGGCAAACTCATGGATGACTTCAGGGTCGCTAATATCCTTGCGCTGGGCGGTTAGCGACATCAGCAAATGGTGGCGCACCAACCATTGCACCAGATCGGTGTCGCGATGGTCCAACCCGTGGCGTAGACAAAATTCCCGTGCGATCTTTTCGCCAACCTCTGAGTGGTCGCCGCCGCTGCCCTTGGCAATGTCGTGCATCAGCGCACCGATGTAGAGCAGCTCCGGCTTTTCGATGAGCGGAAAGATTTCGTTGCAGTGGGGATGGTCCTCCACATGTTTGTCGATGGTGAATCGCCTTAGATTGCGCACGACGAACAGGGTATGCTCGTCCACGGTGTAAACGTGGAACAGATCGTATTGCATCCTGCCCACTACATTGGCAAATGCGGGCAAATAGGCCGCCAGCAAGCCGTAGCGGTTCATTCGGCGTAATTGGTGGGTGATGCCGCCAGGTTTGCGTAAAATCTCCATGAACAGGTTGCAAGCGCGTTTATTATTGCGAAAATGCTCGTCTATCAAGTGGAGATGTTGGCGTATCAGCCGGATAGTGGATGCGCGTATGCCTTGCAATTCAGAGTTTTGTTGAAGAATAAGGAAAACTTCCAGCAAAGCCAACGGATTGTCTTTGAATACCCGCGAATGTCTGGCTTCGACATAGTTGTTGACCGACTGAAAATAAGGGCTAAGCGGGATGATCTGGGGTTCTTGGTTGTTATGTAGGATAATCTCTGCAAACAGTTGCAACGCCATCTCATTCAACCGCTCCAAGCCCACGACGACGCGGAAATACGCTTGCATGAACTGTTCGACTGCTTCATTGGGTCCTTCGCCGCTATAGCCAAACTGGCTGGCAACATCCCTCTGATAGTCGAACAAAAGACGGTCCTCCCGTCGGCCTGTGAGGGCGTGGAGTGCGAAGCGGACCCGCCACAGATATTCCTGCGCCGCCATCAATTCGTCAAATTCCGCCTCGGTAAGCCAACCCTGCACGATCAGGTCGCGCAAATCGGAGGATTTGTGGTGGCGCTTGACGATCCAGCCGATGATTTGGATGTCCCGCAAGCCGCCGGGGCCCTCTTTGACGTTCGGCTCCAAATTGTAGGCGGTGTCGTGGTATTTGGCATAGCGAGCTTGCTGTTCATTGATTTTAGCTGCGAAGAACCGGTCAGTGGGCCAGAGATGTTCCGGTCCTAGCTCGCCCATCAGGTCATCGAACAAAGTCTCCGACCCGGCCAACAGTCGCGCTTCCATCAGGTTGGTCATGATGGTTTGATCCCCGAGTGCGACATCAATGCATTCATCTATGCTACGGACGCTATGCCCGATGGTCAGTCCGATGTCCATTAGAAATTGCAAGAACGTTGTCACCGCACGCTCATAGGGCGGCTCCCAAGCAAAGTCATTCTTCTCATCCAGGCTAGCGTGTTCATTCAGTAGAACCAAGATGTCGATGTCCGAATAGGGATGCAATTCGCGGCGTCCATAACCGCCGACCGCGACCAAAGCGTGTGTATCGGCAAACTCACCGACCAAGTTATGCCAAGCAGCGACTAATAGTCCGTCAATAAAATCGGAACGGTCCCGGATCAGCGAGGCGATGGGCGCACCGCTTGAGAAACGCTGGACTAAATCGGTGATGTCCGCTTGGATGAGCGCCCTATGCTCTCTGATGCTTTCGGGTTGGGAAAGCCTTGCCAACCCCACAATTTTAGAGGGTGATGGCGAGTTTTGGCTGTTCAACTATTTCTTCCTGGCGAAGGGTCAAAATTTCATAGCCAACGGCTGTCACCAGTATGGTGTGCTCGAATTGGGCTGATAGGCTATGATCCTTGGTGACGGCGGTCCATCCGTCAGGCAATACTTTTACAAAACGTTTGCCTTGGTTAATCATGGGTTCGATGGTGAAGACCATTCCTGATTTGATTTCTTCACCAGTTCCCGGTTTGCCGTAGTGTAAAACTTGGGGGTCCTCATGAAATTCCCGGCCAATGCCGTGACCACAAAACTCCTGTACGACAGAAAGTCCGTTGGACTCGGCATGTTTTTGGATGGCGTTGCCTATGTCGCCAAGTCGGGCTCCCGGTTTGACCTGTTGGATTCCCAAGTACAGGCATTCTTGGGTTATTTTAACCAGTCGTTTAGCTTTTATCGTGGCTTCGCCGACAAAAAACATTTTGCTGGTGTCGCCATGGTAGCCATCTTTGATGATTGTGATGTCAACGTTGACAATATCGCCGGTTTTAAGTTTTTTCGGCCCTGGAATGCCGTGGCAAACTTGGTGATTCACCGAAGTGCATATGGATTTAGGGAAGCCCCGGTAGTTGAGCGGGGCAGGAATGGTCTTTTGTACCCCCACAATGTATTCGTGGCAGAGGCGATCCAGTTCCTCGGTGCTGACGCCCGGTACGACATGTTGTTCGATCATGTCCAATACCTCTGCGGCGAGGCGACCAGCCACTCGCATTTTTTCGATTTCTTCTGGGGATTTGATGGTAATGCTCATGGTTACTTAAAGTTTTGTGCGCCGACTTCTCTTGCCAAAAGGCCAAAACAGTTGCGTGGATTGTTGAATTTATCGGTTCATGGTATAAAGCCGTGCTTGATTTGGCAATAACACACACTTGCCGTCACATCCTGCGGGGTGCTTTTGGTCGGTTTTGACCGGGGTCGCCGGATGGGGCAGGTGGAGGCACAACCCTACGGGACGGGCATTATGACCGTCCTTCAACATAATTTGGAGTTTTTTTTATGTCTACTGTCACAATGCGTCAAATGCTCGAAGCGGGCGTTCACTTCGGTCATCAAACGCGCTACTGGAACCCAAAAATGGCATCGTACATTTTCGGTGCGCGCAGCAATATCCATATCATAAACCTCGAAAAGACATTGCCGTTGTTCAACGAGGCAATGAACTATTTAGAGCAGGTTGCCGCTAAACGTGGCAAGATTTTATTCGTGGGCACTAAGAAAACCACACGAAAGGTCATTGAGGAAGAGGCCAACCGTAGTGGGATGCCCTTCGTCAACCACCGTTGGCTGGGTGGGATGCTGACCAACTTCAAAACCATCAAACAGTCTGTTTCCCGCATGAAAGAACTTGAAGCCATGCGTGATGACGGTCGTTTGAACCGTTTCAGCAAAAAGGAAGCCTTAGGGATGATGCGCGAACTGGATAAGTTGACGCTTAGCCTAGGCGGCATTCGCGACATGGAGAAGCTGCCCGAAGTATTGTTTGTCATGGATGTGGGTTACGAAAAAAATGCAGTGAGCGAGGCTCACAAGCTCGGGATTCCTGTTGTCGGGATCGTCGATACGAATAATAGCCCAATCGGAATTGATTATATAATTCCAGGCAATGACGATTCCATCCGTGCTGTGCAACTATATGCGCAAAGCGCGGCCACGCTCATCCTGCAAGGAAAGGCAAATGGAGTCAATTTTGCCGAAGGCAATGAAGATGAATTTGTCGAAATGGACACGGCATCCCCTCAGATTGACGAGGAAAGTGCCTACGTCGAAGAGTGACGGTAAACAACGATTGTTATGTGTAGTCAGGAATGCCTCCCCTAGAGGCGTTTCGTTATGAATTAGTTTTAGTGGTTATTTTTATTGGAGATATGTGGTAATGAATATTTCAGCGGCGTTGGTTAAAGACCTTCGCGAACGCACTGGGTCCGGCATGATGGAATGTAAAAAAGCGTTGGTCGAGGCTGGTGGGGATATAGAGGCAGCCATCGAAATCATGCGCAAGTCAGGGTTGGCGAAGGCGGACAAAAAGTCCAGCCGTATCGCCGCAGAAGGCCGCATAACGGTCAAGGCAAGTGCTGACGGAAAGAGTGCCGTAGTACTTGAGTTAAATTCCGAAACCGACTTTGTGGCTAAAAACGACGATTTCATCGCATTTGCCGATGCGGTTGCCCAAACCCTGTTAACCTCCGATGCAGCAACGGTCGATGCGGCGTTGGCCTTGAGCTTGAAGCAGGATTTAGGCGGAGAATGGGTGGGTGGCAATGCCAGCATAGAGGAAAACCGCAAGGAACTGATTGCCAAATTAGGCGAGAATATCAATGTGCGCCGCTTCGAGCGTTACACGTCTGCCAATGGCTTGGTTGCTAGCTACATCCATGGGACGCGGATTGGCGTACTGGTTGAACTCGTTGGTGGTGACCAGGTGTTGGGTAAAGACATCGCCATGCATGTAGCCGCCAGCAAGCCAGTTTGTGTAGATGCGGATGGCGTGTCACCTGAACTGATTGCCAAGGAAAAGGAAATCTATGCGGCCCAGGCGGCAGAAAGTGGCAAACCAGACAATATCGTAGAAAAAATGGTTGATGGGCGAGTGGCTAAATTCTTGGGTGAAATCACCTTGGTTGGCCAGCCGTTTGTCAAAGATCCCGACCAAACCGTGGGCGCTTTGTTGAAATCAAAGGATGCCACGGTGGTACGCTTTATCCGTTTGGAAGTGGGCGAGGGGATCGAAAAGGAAGAAAGCAATTTTGCCGATGAAGTGATGATTCAGGCGGGTTTACGGTAAAAGGACTGTTAACGTAAACTGAACAAAGGCGCGGTGTTGCCGTCGCACATCGCGCCAACCCTTTTTCCTTGAAGCGAGAAATCAGAATGAGTGAGCCAAAATACAAGAGGATTCTCCTCAAGTTAAGCGGTGAGGCTTTGATGGGCAATCAAGCAGGGGGCATTGATGCCGACACCATCCATCGCGTAGCGGCGGAAATCGACGAGCTTTGCCATGCCGGGGTTCAGGTGGGTTTGGTGATTGGTGGCGGGAATATCATACGCGGGGCGGAAAAGGCTTCCGAAGGGCTAGACCGGGTAACCGGGGATCACATGGGGATGTTGGCAACGGTTATCAATGCGTTGGCAATGCAGGATGCCTTGGAGCATCGCGGTCGGCAGGTGCGAGTCATGTCGGCGCTGAAGATCAACCAAGTCTGCGAAGATTACATTCGGAGACGGGCCATTCGGCATTTGGAGAAAGGGCGAGTTGCAATTTTTGCTGCTGGCACTGGCAATCCTTTTTTCACCACTGACTCGGCGGCAAGTTTGCGGGCGGTGGAAGTGGGGGCCGATATTTTAATCAAAGCGACTAAAGTGGATGGTGTCTATTCGGCTGATCCTTTGAAAGACCCCACGGCAACCTTCTATTCTCGTTTGACTTATGACGAAGCCTTGGATCAACGCCTCAACGTCATGGATGCCACCGCATTGGTGTTATGCCGCGACCACAATATGCCGTTGCGTGTGATGAATGTATTCTTGCCCGGTGCTATTATGCGGCTGGTGCAAGGTGAGGAAATTGGCTCCCTGATTGTAACAGGATAATTAACATGATTGACGATATTCAGAAACGCACTGCCGAGCGCATGAAGAAATCTATTGAAGCCCTCAAGCACGAATTTGCTAAAATTAGGACAGGTAGGGCTCATCCGAGTCTGTTGGAACATGTGCATGTCAGTTACTATGGCAATGAAGTGCCTTTGTCGCAGGCTGCCAATGTCACCGCCGAAGATTCCCGAACCTTGGCTATCACCCCTTGGGACAAAAACATGGTTCAGGTGATAGAGAAGGCGATTTTGAAATCTGACTTGGGTCTTAACCCCTCCAGCACTGGCATGGTCATTCGTGTGCCATTGCCTTCATTGACCGAAGAGCGGAGGAAAGACTTAATCAAAATCGTGCGCCACGAGGCCGAAAATGGACGGGTTGCCGTGCGCAACATCCGCCGCGATGCCAACACCGAGCTTAAGTCAGCACTCAAGGACAAACATATCTCGGAGGATGATGAAAAGCGAAGCGAGGAGCAAATCCAAAAACTAACAGACCAGTTCATCAAGGAAATCGATAAGCTATTGGAGGAAAAGGAAGCCGATCTTCTGGCAATTTAGTAAACCGCTTGCTTGAATGATTCGAAAAATCATAGATGTGTGACTGACTCATGGTTCGTTTGACAGATTAGATATGGAACCCCCCGTAAAACTATTAAACCGGGTACAGCTACCCCGACATATTGCAATTATTATGGATGGCAATGGTCGATGGGCAAAAAACCGCTTTCTTCCCCGTACAGCCGGTCATCATGCGGGAGTGAGTTCTGTGCGTAAAGCTATTGAATATTGCGGTTCTATCGGCGTGGAGGCTTTGACGCTATTTGCGTTTAGCAGTGAAAATTGGCGTAGGCCGCAACAGGAGGTTTCGGTGTTGATGGGGCTGTTTTTAGCGACCTTGGAGAGGGAGACGGAGAAACTTCATCAGAAAAATGTACGAATCCGAATCATTGGCGATAGAACGGCTTTCGCTTCGGAGTTGCAAGATAAAATAACTTCCGCAGAAAGTTTGACATTGGCCAATACTGGGCTGAACGTCACGATTGCAGCGAACTACGGAGGCCGCTGGGAAATTACCGAAGCGGTGCGCCGGGTCGCTAAACTGGTTGCGGAGGGGAAAATTGGGCCGGATGCAATCACCACTGAGGTATTTGCATCGAATTTGAATTTGTCTGATATTCCTGAGCCAGACCTATTCATTCGCACGGGTGGGGAAAAGCGCATCAGTAATTTCCTGCTTTGGCAATTGGCTTATACTGAACTTTATTTCACCGATACCCTGTGGCCTGACTTTGATGAAGCCGAGTTGGAAGTGGCTATAAGGGATTATTCCGGTCGCCAGCGCCGCTTTGGATACACTGGTGAACAAGTTGAGAACCTTTTCGTTAATCCCGGCCTGCTTTAAAGCGGGTTCCCCAGTCCTTTAAGAAATATTTATGTTGAAAAATCGCGTCTTGACGGCCTCAATTCTTGCGCCGTTGGTTATTGCAGCCATTTTGTTTTTACCTGACCAATGGTTTGCCCTGTTTTGGGGAATAACCATCGCGGTTTGTGCCTGGGAATGGTCAGAACTTGCCGGCCTTTCGACTATACCCACCCGTGCCGGCTTTTTGTTTGCTTGTGTCGGAGTCATGACTTCCTATAAGCAATGGGCGGGTGAAATGGAGATGTGGGAATGGTTGGCTTGGCCTGTGGTTGCTTGGTGGTTTTTGTTGAGTGTCTTATTGCGAGAAATCCCAGCCAAATTGGTGGAGCTAAAATACCCTATTGCCGTTAAACTGCTGATTGGATTTTTCGTGTTGGTGAGTGCTTGGGTATTGATGATTTGGACTCGAATCAATTTGGGTGGGCCGACACAGTTGTTATACCTATTCATGTTGGTTTGGGTCGCCGACATTGCCGCTTATTTTACCGGTAAACGCTGGGGCTTGACTAAGCTTGCCCCAGAAATCAGCCCTGGCAAAACTGCGGAAGGCTTGTATGGGGGATTGATTGCCGTTGCAGTCTTTTCTTTGGCTGTGGCTGCCACACTGTACCTGACGGAATCGGGTTCCTTCATTTCATTCAGTTGGATGCAACTGGGGTATTTTGTCCTGCTATCCCTGGTCACGGTGTTGTTTTCTGTAGTAGGGGATTTATTCGAGAGTTTGGTCAAGCGTGTCCGAGGGGTTAAGGACAGCGGGTCCATCCTTCCCGGTCATGGTGGCTTGCTCGACCGGCTAGACAGCCTGATCGCAGCAGTGTCCGTATTTTACGCTGGCTCTAAACTATTGGAGATTTACTTCCAATGAAAGGCATATGCATCCTGGGTTCCACGGGTTCGATTGGTGTCAACACCTTGGATGTCGTAGGCAGGCATCCCGACCGCTATCGTGTCGTCGCATTGACGGCTAATAATAATGTAGACCTACTGTTTGAGCAGTGCCAAACCCATAAACCAGACTATGCGGTTCTGCTAGACGGGCAAAAGGCTGATGAATTTCGTGAACGGATCAAGGCAGCGGGTATTTCAACTAAAGTTTTATGCGGTGTGTCGGCCTTGGAAGAGGTTGCCTCCCTGCAGGAAGTGGATAGCGTCATGGCGGCTATCGTTGGGGGAGCCGGTTTATTGCCCACTTTAGCGGCCGCCAAAGCGGGTAAAAGTGTATTGCTTGCCAACAAGGAAGCCTTAGTCATGTCCGGGGACTTGTTCATGAAAGAGGTGGTCAAGTCGGGTGCGCAACTGCTGCCCATTGATAGCGAACACAATGCCATCTTCCAATGTATGCCGGGCAATTACCATGCCGGTCGTCGTGCCAAGGAAGTCCGCCGTATTTTGTTAACCGCTTCAGGTGGGCCCTTCCTCAACAAACAATTGCATGAACTGCACAATGTCACCCCTGATGAAGCTTGCGCACATCCCAATTGGGTGATGGGCAGAAAAATATCGGTGGATTCAGCCACCATGATGAACAAAGGCTTGGAAGTGATTGAAGCCTGTTTGTTGTTCAACTTGCCTCCCGAGCAATTGCAAGTGGTGGTGCATCCGCAAAGTGTCATCCATTCAATGGTCGATTACGTGGACGGCACAGTACTGGCGCAAATGGGCAATCCCGACATGCGCATACCGATTGCCCATGCATTGGCTTGGCCGGATCGGTTTGAGTCCGGTGCGGAACCCTTGGACTTGTTTGCTGTCGGACAATTAAATTTCCAAACGCCGGATTTCCAGAGATTCCCCAATTTGCGTTTGGCCTACGAAGCTGTCAGGGCAGGAGGTATCATGCCAACCGTATTGAATGCCGCCAACGAGGTGGCTGTCGCAGCATTTTTAGGGGAGCGCATACGTTTTACGTCCATCCCTGACATTATCGAATACTGCATGGAAAAAACCCCCCATCAGCCAGCGGATACGATTAACTGCGTCTTGGATGCAGACAGAGAGTCAAGGGTTTTGGCTGAAGCCCATATCGCACAAAAACATAGCCATTGAGTATTATGGAGCTAATTCACACCGTCTTTTATTTTCTGCTGGCGCTGACGATTCTAGTTGCCATTCATGAGTTTGGGCATTTCTATGTCGCTCGGAAATTGGGGGTGAAGGTATTACGGTTTTCCATAGGAATAGGCAAATCAATTTGGCGTTATCAAAAAACCCCAGAAGCCACCGAATTTTCGATTGGAATGTTTCCGCTGGGCGGGTATGTGAAAATGGTGGATGAACGGGAAGGCGAAGTCTCCGAGGAAGATTTGCCTTTTGCCTTCAATCGCCAACGGCTTGCCGTGCGCGCTGCTATTGTGTTTGCCGGGCCATTTGCCAACTTTTTGTTGGCTATTTTGCTTTATTGGATAGTGTTCATGGTCGGCATAGCCGGCATCAAACCGATCGTGGGAACTATCGCCCCCGGCACCTTGGCAGAGCAAGCGGGGTTTCAGGAAGGCGACGAAATTGTTGCGGTCGGTGACATACCTACCCCGACATGGACGATGGCAATCAGCGAGATATTTTTCCACGCCATGGATGATGAAGCAGTGCCTGTCGATGTCCTAACGACTCGGGAACAGCGAATCAAGCGAGATCTGATCATCCCCCGGGAACTGATCGAAAGGCCGCAATTGCTGCATGACCGTTTGGGAATCAATCCACTCGAACCCTCCTTGGAACCGGTGTTGGAAGATGTAATGCCCAATAGTGCCGCCAAAGAGGCTGGCTTGGTCGCGGGGGACCGTCTACTGGTTGCCGACGGCAAACCAATCAAAGATTGGCAGCAGTGGGTAGATTATGTTCGTAGCAACCCCGAAAAAGACATTGAGTTGACGCTGGAGCGGAATGGCGAAGAAATTAGCCTGATGATACGTCCTGCCAAGGTTGAATCCCCACAGGGGGTGGTCGGCAAGATCGGTGCCGCAGTGAAGCGCCCTGTCTACCCATTGTCCGCATACCCTGCTTTCGTTGCGGCTATTTACAAGACATGGGAATCCTCAGTCATGACCTTGAAAATGATAGGTCGCATTATTATCGGTAATGCATCGGTGGACAATCTTAGTGGGCCTATCAGCATTGCCAAGTATGCGGAACAATCCGCAAAAAATGGATTCGCCACCTTCATGGAATATCTTGCTATTGTCAGTCTTAGTTTGGGTGTGGTGAATCTTTTGCCTATACCTGTTCTGGATGGTGGGCATTTAATGTTCTATTTTATGGAAGCAGTCATGAGGAAACCCATACCTGAAGGGATTCAGATAAAATTACTGAATATCGGCGTGATGATATTATTGTGCCTGATGGTCTTCAGTTTCTATGTGGATATCTTTAGGCATCCTGCCTGAAAAGCTTGAAGATAAGCCTAACCCCAATATTTTCTACCTTTTTGCGTGAATCCGATGATAAAAAAATCACTGTTCTATGTGGCATTAGGTGTATTGCTTGCATTGTCTCAACCCATTTTCGGCGAAGAGAAATCAGCCAAGGTAATTGAGGAAGCACTCAAAAAAATTGCGCCCGGCTTGCAACCAAGTTCGATCAAACCCGCAAGCATACCCGGATTATATGAAGTTATATCCGGGTCGAAAAAGTTTTATATGAGTGAAGACGGTAGGTATTTAATTGAGGGTAAGCTGACCGATATAAAGGGAACTAGGCGTGCGACAGAAGTACCCGGTATTTACGAGTTTATGTCCGGTTCGAAAATATATTATGTGAGTGAGGATGGCAATTCATTTATCGAAGGTAGCTTGGTTGATGTCAAGGGCAATAAAGACCTGACAGAAGCCCGTCTGGGTGAGGCTCGAATCGGCCAGTTAAATAAAGTCGGCTTGGAGAGCATGATAGTTTTTAAGCCGAAGAAGACTAAGCATGTGATTTATGTCTTTACCGATATTGATTGTGGCTATTGCCGCAAGTTGCATTCGGAGATTGAACAGTATCTGAGTGCCGGCATCGAAGTGCGTTATTTGTTTTTCCCCCGCGCTGGCTTGAACTCGGATTCCTATAATAAAGCCGTCGCCGTATGGTGTGCCAAAGACCGCCATGAAGCTTTAACTAAAGCCAAAAAGGGTGAAGCTATTGAAATGAAGACTTGTGACAACCCCATCAAGGAACATATGAAACTGGGCGAAGAACTCGGTGCATCAGGTACGCCGATGATCATCACCGAAAAGGGAACCATCATCCCCGGTTATGTGGATGCGATTCGATTGTCGCAGGGATTGGAGAAAGAAGCGGGCAAATAATTCGGATTGGGATGACGGGTAAATCAACAAGTTTATGCCCATATCCTTTTGAGTTAGTCAATTTAGATCAATATAGCCCCTTTCGGTTGGACTGCTTCGGCAGTAAAACTGCAAAGGGGTTTTTATTTTCTAGTACGATATATCACTTATTTAGCCGGTATAGGCCATACCAAAAAACCGCATGATTGACCAAAACAACTTTAAAGACTTATTGTCAGCCTTAAATTTTATTCAAGCGGGTGAACGATGGATTAAAACATTTCCGCATACGGAAGCGCGGTTAGCCGTTGATTTTGAGAAACAACAGATCATTTATCCAGAAGATCAAGGATTGAAAGTCAATGTACGGACAACTTGTAATTTCTCCGCAAATGAAAACTTTGTCGTGTTTGAATGTGTGCATCGGCTGTTGGAAAAAGGCTATAAGCCTGAACATATTGAATTGGAGCCGCGCTGGCAATTGGGGCATGGTTCCAGCGGGGGTCGGGCCGATGTATTGGTCAACGACAATTTCGACCACGCTTTATTATTGATCGAATGCAAAACGGCTGGACGTGAGTTTGAAAGGGCTTGGAAAAGAACCCTATTAGACGGCGGGCAAGTTTTTAGCTATGCCCAGCAAACCAGCGAAACCCAATTTCTTTGCCTGTATGCCTCAGACTTTGACCAAGGCCAAGTCAGTTATCAAAGCCATATCAAAGGGGATATAATAATCGAAAAGTCAGGGGGTAGTGAAAATCAAGCAGTCGGTAGGGTAGTTTTATTTGATAAAAACATATCAAACTATTCATTTTCCAATTTTACTGCAAGAATTAGAATTGTAGGAAACTTAATAAATCATAATTATCTTCATGCTTACTTAAATTACATATATCAACAAGGAGGTACTTTCCATTTACAGAGCGGGTCTACTGGATTAAAAAATATTGATTTAGAGAAATATTTATCACAAAAACTACCTCTACCGCCTGATGATATTCAACAACAAATAGTCACTGAATGCGAAGCAGTGGACACCAAAACCAACACCGCCCAATCTGAAATAACCGAAGCCAACCAACAAATAGCAGATAGCATCCATGCCGTATTAAATGGCGGTTATGAATTCAAGCCACTGCAAGCGATTTGCGACATCAAACGCGGTCGCTTCTCACACCGCCCCCGCAATGATCCCAAGTTTTTCAATGGCGAATATCCGTTTATTCAAACCGGCGATGTCGTCCGGGCGGTTGCGGCGAAGGTATCCCATAGCCAAACCCTGAATGAAGAAGGTTTGAAAGTCAGCAAGCTATTTCAGCCGCCCGTGGTCTTGGTCACGATAGCTGCTAATATCGGTGATACGGCGGTATTGGATTATCCGGCTTGTTTCACCGATAGCGTCGTCGGTTTGATTCCTTTTGATGGCATTGATGGCATCAATCCCTATTTTCTAGAATTGATGATGCGGACGCAGAAAAAGCACTTAAGCGATATTGCACCACAAATGGCACAGAAGAATATCAATATTGAGATTCTAAAACTGATCAAAATCCCTGTACCCCCGCTCGCCGAACAACAACGCCTAGTTACCGAGATTGAAGCCTTGGAAAATACCATCGCCGAGGCACAAGCCATCATTGATGCCAGTGCCGCAAAAAAACAAGCCGTGCTGCAACGCTATTTATAACTAACGGATGTTACGCACGGACGCGAAAGTTGCATGATGGGAGCGTCAAAGCTTGCTTTGACAAAAGAATTTGAAA
>CAIWDB010000114.1 GCA_903911305.1 uncultured Methylococcaceae bacterium
TGCGAAACGGCGGTTTTCCTAGGCGTTTGAGTTGTTTGCGGATCAACTCAATGGTGCTATCCACGCCGCCGCTGGCGCGGATTTCGTCCAAGCCATCAAGAAACAGCGTTTTATTCTTCCAGTCCTCATCAAGATCGGCGTTGATAAATTCGGAGATACGCAGCCATTGCCCGCATGTCGCTTGGGCTTCTTGTTCAAACGCCGTTGACTTTCCTGCCCCCGGTTCTCCTAGCAACACCCAGGCAGAAAGGCTACGAAATGCTTGCAAGTCTTCGGCTTCCGGGGTTTCGAGAACCCGGTATTCCGGATCAACAAGCTTGCGGGCGAGGCGGGGAACCAAGATCATAGGTTTACTCCAACCAATATCCAGCCGGATAAGAGAGGAATTCGGTGAGAGGAATGCCGCCTTCGCCGACGATGAGCAAGCGGGTTCCGTTGAACTTCCCGGCAAATATGTCAAGACTTTTTGGCGAAGAGAATTTCACGCCGCTTTTCACTTCGATGGCAGCGAGCTTGCGATTATTAGTCAACACGAAATCCACTTCATCCGGGCTTTCACGCCAATACTGAACTTCGCAGTCGTCGAATGCGGTATTGCACAGGTGAGCGCCGACCGAGCTTTCCACCAGCCGCCCCCAGTGGGATCGGTCGTTACGGGCATCGGCAAATGTGTAACCGGCTAGCGCCGACATTAGCGCCGTGTTCAACACATTAAGCTTGGGGCTGGATGCGCGTTGGCGGTGTTTCTGACCGGCATATTTGGGTAAACCCGCGAGCAAACCGGCTTGTGACAACAATTCGAGATAGTGCGCCAAGGTCACGGTGTTGCCTGCGTCCTGCAATTGACCTTGCAGCTTGGTGTAGGAAATGATTTGCCCGGAGTAGGCGCAACCCAGTTCAAACAGGGTCTTGAGCAAGGCCGGCTTGTCCACGCGGGTCATTTGGAGGATATCCTTTTCGATGTTCGGATGGATCAATGCGCCGCGCACATAGTCACGCCAGCGGCGTTCGTCGCGGATCAGGCTTGCACTGCCGGGGTAGCCGCCGAAATAGAGGTACTCGTCCAAGGAATAATCGAACGCCTCTTGCATTTCTGGGTAGGCCCAATGGCTCATGCGGATCAGTTCATAGCGCCCGGCCAAACTCTCTGTCAGGCCTCGTTGCATCAGCCAAGGCGAGGAGCCGAGCAACACGACGTGCATGTCGAGACCTACGGTGCGGTCGGCATCCCATAGCCCTTTGACGACTTCCGACCAGCGGGGAACCTTCTGGATTTCGTCTATCGCCAGCACGAATCGTTGGCCTTCCGGCAGAGCCTTTGCTTTGGCGCGGGCTTGCGTCCATTGCAGGGTCAACCATTCGGCAGTCGGCTGCTTACCGGGAAGGGAAACGCTTGCGAACGGGGATTCAGCGTATGGGCTCGAAAACGGATCAGTAGTTTCGGGTAAGGGTTGGTCTGTCGCGATGAAATGAGAGAGCCTTCCGGTCAGCACTTGGCGGACTAATGTGCTTTTGCCTATTTGACGAGGCCCCGCAACGACGATGATAAAGGTCGGGGGTTCATCAAGGCGTCGCCTCAAGGTGTGGGCTTGGTTGCGTTCAAAGACCATATGTTTAACATACTGAGTAAAATTACTCATTACTATAACATAAACATTTTCAGCAACAACGTCGTTGTGATGCCTGTTATTGGGAAGTGTGCGTCAACGGAAGACAGGGCCTTTAACAACACTCAGTCTGATCGAGTTTAAGCTCAGGCATAGGGTAATGCGTCTCGTAGTTTGGTGTGCATCCCTATTGACCATAACCATTAAATGGAATTAGGCATGCCTCGTTGCAAATGTTGGGGTACTGAAGAGTGAATAGCATCTTCTGCCCAAGTGCGCTGATTGGTAGCAACAGACGGGTGTCCTCTTGGATGACAGTTGCAGACGTTCACCTGCAAAGCATCACTGACCGATTCGGGTCGAAGGCTTTCGCCTCCTTCTATCAAAGCATTGAAGCCGAGCGAGAGCGTTTTTTCCGATGTCACAGGTCTGTACCAAGTCCGCGCCCTGTGACTTCATGTCCCACAAAACGTTTTCTGCACAACCTCATCTGGTGTGGGCGGTCGCATGTAATAGTCAGCATCGTGACCCTCATCCCAAGGGTTGGCGAGTGCCTGCAA
>CAIWDB010000115.1 GCA_903911305.1 uncultured Methylococcaceae bacterium
CCCCGGTCGGGTTGCCAGGCCCGGTGACCGTCACCGTGAGGTTGGCGGTGTTGGTCGCTTGCCCCAAGTTGTCCTTGACCCAATACTGGATCGTGCAAAGGCCGGTGAAACTGGGCAGCGGGTCAAACGTGACCGTCCCTGACGGGGTGGCGGTGAACGTGCCTTCGCCCGATACGGTCCGGGTAGCATTGATAGACGGTGTGGACGGGTCGAGGTCGATGGATGCCAGGTTAAAACCCGATGCGCCTAGAGCGAAACTGTCGTTGGCAAGCACCGCCATCGTGACATCGGCATCTTTACGAGTCGTGGCGCTATCGCTGCCCGCCATCGGCGGCATGGATGATCCGATCGCACTAGCCTCGACGGTAATGGTGGCGGAGTTCGAGGCGTTGAGCGTGCCGTCACTGGCGGAGTAGACGATCAAATAATCGCCCGCCGTGTTCCGTGCAGGCGTCCAGTCAAAAATCGCTCGGGCCAAGCCGGGTGCTTGCGGGTCGGCGGCTTGCGGGGTCAACGTGGCCCCGGCCGGCAAGGGGGTTGCCGACAGTGTGACGGGCTTGCCATCCGGGCTGCTGGCCTCAACCAGAAACGAAACCTGCTTTTGTTCTTGGGTTTTGTGGCCGGGGATAAATTGGACAACCGGCGGACGGGGGGCGGAGGACTGGGCCAAGAAGCGGGCATCGTAAAGCCCTGTGCTATTCACGTCGAAGACATTGACCCAATACTCCACTTGCTTGCTTTGCGCATTGCGGGTCTTGGAAAGCCAGACGTTATCGGACCCCATCACCTTGCCATCCGAGCGAACCATCTGCCCTAAAACCTTCTGTCCATTGAACGGGTCGGGACGCTTCACATACACAAAGCCCGCCGTAGGTGGGAAGCTGATGCGGTAGCCGACCGAGCCTCCGGCAGTGATGCCCGCCGTCAACACGGCATCGGCGCTATGGTCGGTCACTTCGGTGTCTGTGCTGTCGGACTCGTAGACCCGGATCACATCGCCGTCCCGCGCCAGAAAGTCGCGCACGGAATCGCGCCCGGGCAAATCCACCCGCACGTCGCGGATGAGGAAATGCGGGTTGGTGGCTTGCAATATCGAGGTGAGGGAACCGCCCAATTCGTCGGAATGGCTGAACTTGGCGGTGAACTCGGTGAACTTCCCGGCCAGCGTGGCTTCCATGTTCCAGCGGCCCATCTTGCTGGAACCGGCGGCAATTTCGCCAAAATTGACCAGCAGGGTGTTTTGCGCCGGGGCGTCGTCCACGAAACTCCCCGTGAGCGTGAAATTAATCAGCAGCCCTTGGTTGTTTTCAATGATCTTGGGCTGGGCCGAGTCGATTTTGAGGTTTTTGGCGGCGGCATACCCGGTGTTTTTGACCCGCACACCCAGCGTGAACGGCTCGACCGGCTCGATGGCGGGGGTCAGCGGGTCGTCGCCCCACACGTCTTGGGTGAGGAAGTAGTCGAGGGTCAGCAACGGCAACGGCTTCACGGTGATGACATCGGGGGAGACTTCCAACGTGGTATCTTCCCCGCCAAAGCGGTAGGTGAGCGTGGCACCCACCAGATACTTTTTGCCCAAGGGGCTGGAACCGGCCGAACCCGGCGCGGGGATCAGCAACCAGTCGATGGTAGAGGTGGTTTTCGGGGAGACAGTGCCTGTCCCATCCACAGCATCGATGTTCTGCTTGCTGGACAGGCGCAGGAAAAACTTGGCGGACAGGTCATTGGGGTTGTCGGTGACGGCAACGGGTGTTCCATTTTCGTCGGTGACCTTCACCACCACGGAGACGTTTTCGATCACCCCGGTGTCGGTGGTGTTGTTGATCTTCATCTCGGCATCAAAGGCTTGGCGCTCCAGCGTCAGTTCCTGCCTGATTTCGATCTTGACCCGTGCGCAGACGGTGTCTTCCGCATGGGCAAGACGGGGGGAAAGCGAGGTTAATAGGGCTAAAACGACAAACAACAGCCAGCCATACCCCCAGACCGACATACGGGCATGGTCTGAAAGCCGATGCTGTAGGCTTGCTTTGCCCACTACAGCTTTGATGACAATTGCGCCAATCCCAAGCATGATTTGCTTGCAGCCTCTATTTCCGCTGAATGCGTCATCCTTATCGCGGCAATGATAACTTTCCTAGCTTCATCGGGGCGGTCAAGGACACTGAAATCACCCGGGCATTGGGTATGCCCGAATTTGTTGCCAACCATTCGGAATGAAATCATGAACATTGAACTAAGTCAACAAGTAGTATCAAGCCATTAAGTGAGGCATCCTAAATTAAAGAGACGCTCCCGCTTGGTACATTACAGTGCGTATTCTGCTGAATGTGCTAAATCGCCGTTAAACTGTGATAGATCCAACCAAAAGCCCATCCACGACCAGACAGGAAAAATTACAGGTTTCGTTTGCGGTGACTCTCAGCCAGCAGCGGAGCGCTTCAAGGCCAAGGTCAAACCGTCCGCAATGGGCAGCAGGCTGATGTCCACGCGGGAATCGGCGTGGATTTTCAGGTTCAAGGCGCGGATTGCGACGGTGTCCGCATCGTCGGCGCTTTCGTCCGCGACGAGCCCGCCCCACAGCACATTGTCGATCAGCAGCAAGCCGCCGGGTTTGAGCAGGCGCAAGGCCCGTTCGTAGTAGCCGTCATAATTTTCCTTGTCGGCGTCAATGAAGGCGAAATCATAAGTCCCTTCCGTATCCCCCTGTTTGAGTAACGCATCCAAGCCGTCAATCGCAGCCCCCAAGCTCAGGTCGATCTTGTCCGCGACCCCTGCCCGTTCCCAATAGCGCCTTGCCACCGCCGTCCATTCCGGGCTGATGTCGAATGCGGTGACAAGACCTTGTTGCGGAAGGGCCAATGCCACTGACAGCGAACTGTAGCCGGTAAACACGCCAACCTCCAGAACCTTCTTAGCGCCGGTGAGTTTCACCAACAAAGCCATGAATTGGCCTTGATCTGGCGCGATTTGCATGCCGGCATTAGGCAAGGCGGCGGTTTCTTCGCGCAATTGGGCCAAGATGTCCGGTTCACGCAGGGAAACCGCCGATAAATATTCATAAAGCCTGTCGTCAAGCCCGATGCTTTTGTAAGACATGTTTGATTCCAGTGGTTAGAGGATGCGGTGCAGCACGTCAGTGCGGTCAACATACCGGTGCTTGATGACGGCGGCGACATGCACGGCGACTAGGCCGAGTAAGGTGAAGGCTAACACGGTATGGATCAAACCGGTTGTACTGCCGATGTTTTCAATGGTAGGGAACAGCTTGGGCAGCGGTAACCCGAACAGCTTTACCGGCCTGCCGTGCAGGTCGGAATGTGCCCAACCCGCCAACGGTGTGGCAATCATCAGTGCATACAATCCCCGATGACCCCAGTGAGCCACTGTCACTTCCCAGTCTTGCAAGCTGGGCGGCAAGTCAGGCAGCGTCGAGCGCAACCGTACCCACAAACGGACGATGAGCAGGATGATAGCAATCACGCCGAAGGATTTGTGCAAGCCAAACAAGTCGGCCCGCAAAGGGTCGGTTTTGTCCAAATCCTCCATGATCAAACCGGTGATGAATAGCACGGTAAAAACGGTCACTGCCAACCAATGCAGGATACGCAAGGGGGCAGGATATTTTTCGGGAGTTTCAGGATTGGTGTCGCTCATAGTTCATGTCTAAGGTTTAAAGTGGTCTATATTACTCTCACAAAGTCGTAGAAAGTCAATCCTTTTGCCGCCGTTGCCCGTCCCGATTTGTCGGCATGGGGACGCCGACCTACGACACTGCACAGCCAAGAAGCACGGCGAGAAAGCGAAACGAAAGTCTCACGCAACGGCACAACGCATAAAGAGATAGTGATGGCGCTGTGGATTGAGGCTTCTTGTCGCCATATCCAGTTTTAGAACACTACCAAATTATTTTCCGGCGGGTAAAAAATGTTTAACGTAAATAGAAAGTTTTTCCTTAATCACCGTAAGGCTTTTATTGAACATACAGAGCATTTTTCTGTACACAGAAAATATTTTTCTACGTTCCATGGAAGTGTTTGCAAGCCAGTTATAGATGCTGGCGAGCAAGGCGCAGGTTATTGCAGGGCGGTAATCACTTCCCCTGTCTTCTAAAAACGTTCCGCCATTCATGTTCGCCATGCCATGGACAAGCCTGGAAAATAATTCTTGACAGAAACGCTTTTAACACAATAATCTATTGCTCACAGGAACACCAAGGCTGCATTCGCCGTGATTGTGGAAGCCTTCAAATTCTAGACTATCGGTTTTTTAGAACGTGCTCTATTTTGGGACGAGGTTTATACATCCATGAGCGGTGGCGCTTTTTTCCCCAATAATGATAATGAGTCCGGGCAGATTGTCTGGCTCAGTCGTTATGCCTTGAAACTCCCTATTCATGGCCCGGTATGTGGCATCAATGCCCACGGAAATTTACGCGAATTTGGTGGACATCCCCGAGGGTTCGCATAGATTTCAAAAAATACGGCCATGACGGCATTTGGATTGAAAGCCGCACCAATGGCACTGAGTGGGCTTTCCTTGCCATCGACACCGTAAAGCCCTATCTCGACGAACGCCCCTCGCCCCCGGAAACACCCACGAAACTCGCGAATACCGGTTGCGCTGGTGGTTCAACAGTGAACCCCATGGCGAATGGAGCGCGGTGCAGAAGGCGGTGTTGGGGAGTTAAAGCAAGATTTAGATGGATTTGGGTAATATTCCACTTTTTTTATTCTTCAAGGGATGTGTAATATGCACTTAACTGGTTCTGTTGGGTGTGGTCAGGAACGAATCGCACCTTTCGCGTTCCTCGGTTACTGCGGTTCGGTATGCTCACTTCATCCTATGGGCTAATCGCAACACCGAATTTTTTTGGAGAAATTATTTGTGTGTATCGACGATGTGAGCGAGAAATTCCCATTTTTGGTGACCCTGTTGTCGCCATATCATGATCGTTAACTAAACAAAAGAGGTGTTAATAATGAATATTCCAGGATTTACTGCAGAAGTATCTCTGCTTCAGGCAAGCAATAGATACCCAATGAATTTTGAAGTTGCCTACACTGATGGTGTCGTTCATCCTGCTTTATCTGATTGGATCGGCAGTCGAGCGTGTTGGGCTTATAGATGTACCTGGATTGATGTGTCCCCTGGTATTCCATTTCCGCCAAGAATGGTTCGTCGTTGCGGTTTTAAGTGGATTTGTTAGCAGCATAGGTTGGGTTGCCGTGTTTTTGACAACCCAAAATTTCCCGGTATTTGTTGGGTTGCGATGGAGTCACAACCCAACTTATGCCGCTATTATTAGACGGTTGTACTATGCACTTAACTAGCTTGATAAAATATTACTTTATAAATGTTATGAAAAGTTTGAGTGCTTATGCAATATTTTGATCAGGTTAAACTTACCCCTTTGATGGCATTGACCACTGGCTTACCGGAAATCATGATTGGCTTGATAGATGGTCCTGTTGTCATAGCACACCAAGATTTTTCTGGTAGCAACCTTCGTGAATTACAAGAAAATGGCGGCACATGTATTCATGGCGGTAATCTAGCTTGTCAGCATGGTACTTTTGTTGCCGGTATTTTAGCTGCTAATCGTAACTCCCTTACTCCTGGGATTAGCCCCGGATGTACGCTACTCATCCGTCCAATTTTTGCTGATGCTATTTTGCCAACAAATGTGTTACCAACCGCAACACCAGAAGAACTCGCCAAAGCAATACAAGAAAGTATTGATGCAGGTGCCCGCGTGTTGAACATTAGCGCCGCCATAGCCAGACCTTCTACTAGATCAGAAAGTGCCTTGGAGGAATCCCTGAATATGGCCGCCCGAAGAGGTGTGTTAGTGGTTAATGCTGCGGGAAACCAAGGTATGTTAGGCGGAACAGCCATAACCCGCCACCCTTGGGTAATCCCTGTCATTGCATCTAATGCACAGGGACAACCACTCAATCTATCCAATATAGGAAATTCCATCGGTAAAAAAGGCTTGGCAGCGCCGGGGGATAAGATCACAAGCTTGGGTATCGAGAACAGAACATATTCTTCAAGTGGAACCAGTGCGGCGGCACCTTTTGTGACAGGTACGATAGCACTGCTTTGGTCACTCTTTCCCCAACGAACTGCCGCCCAGATTAAGCTTGCCATCCTGCG
Source organism: uncultured Methylococcaceae bacterium (assembly GCA_903911305.1). GTDB lineage: Bacteria > Pseudomonadota > Gammaproteobacteria > Methylococcales > Methylococcaceae > Methylumidiphilus. Next base: position 6,157 of record CAIWDB010000115.1, read on the forward strand.
AGCTTCTTCGATCAGGAGGAATTCGGTAGTGCCGCCACTTCTGGATGCATGGACAGCTTACCAATATCTATCAACTACTTACTAATGGAAGATAGCAGTATGAATAAAGAAGCACAAGAAAATGCTCAAATAGACTCTCAACCCCATCGTGTTCGACTACCAGGTTTCATTATTGATGAACCGATAGGTTTGGGTGACCTAATCAAACACACCACCCGTACTCTGGGTATCAAGCCCTGCGGCGGTTGTGAAAGCCGGGCTACCGCCTTGAACAAATGGGTCGTTTTCTACGGCAAATAATCAACAATACTCTACTTAACTAATAAGGAGCTACGAATGGAAACATTACATATCTCACAAGAAACGGCAGGTCAAACCACATCTGAATCCATTGAAAATGTCACTGATGGTCGTGTCGGCAACATTTTGACTCCGCAAGCCGGTTGCACAACCTGTAACGGCGACATCCCGGATGGTAGTCAAGCTGTGACGCCACCCTCTTTCATTTACGCTCTGGGCCAGATTGATGCGCGTTTTCCTCGCTTATCGGTTGAAAAGGAATTCGCGCAAGCCATTGGTCGTACCGAAACCAAGGGCCAGACTGATCGTCAGGCGTTCCATTTGTTCCTGTCGAAGCGCGAGAGCCGTTACTTGGCACGGCAAATGTGCTGGGTATTAACGATTCAGAGCATGGATACCTATATTCTGCTTCCCCGCGATCCAGCCGATATTGATTTACTTATACAGGCACTCGAACCGCAGCCATTGCCTTGGATCAATGCTGTAATCGGTGTGCGTGGTCCTATTGCGCAACCGGATATGTGCAATGGCTTGATGGTGCCCATCATCGGTTTTGACCAGATTTACACGTTTGACCGTGTTTCCTTGATCAAAGCTATTCCCAAGCCTGAAAAAATCGCTGCCAAGGACTTCACGCCGGCGGCGGAGGAATTATTTGATCGGGTGCTGCAATTGGCTGACAATGCGGGTGCGACCGATGAACACCGTGCCCTCAACTATCTCGCTATGCGTTATCCTGCTATTTATGCAAAGGTGGCAGAAGAATTTGCCAACAATTGTTCCTTGGATTTAGTGGAATCAATACCGTCCAGACTGAGTGGAAGCCGCAATATTATTGATGTGATTTTTTCATTTACGGAGCGTAACATTGGCTTCACCAAGAAGTTCTTTGTGCGTGTGGATGTGACAGAGGAATTTCCATTCCTAGTCACAAAATTGTCGCCTTACTATGATCGTTAACTTAACGAAAGGGGAATTTAAAAATGAGTACCAATTTTTTGCCCGGATTCACTGCGGAGGCTGCGAGTGATTCTAAAACGGAAACACATTACCGAACAGCGGTGGGAAACTACGGTGGAGCAATGCCAGCCATTGCACCGCAACTTTACATTAATGATCAATATTGCGACGACCCCAGCGACCCACGTTGCTGGGGTGTCCCCCCATGGATTGGTGATGTTAGCTATCGGCAGTGTGTCGCAGGTTGCAACAGGATCAGAGATCCGGCAAGTAGGGCAGATTGCTTAGATGGATGCTAGCCAAGAAAGTTACAATCTTTGATTTCGGTAAGGGGTGAACTATGTCCCTTACCGGGACTATTAACAGCGCATTGATTGTTAAAGAGGTAAATGAGATGAAAATGCCAAACTTTACAGCGGAAACATCACTATACAAAGCGAAAAATCAATACAACTTAACGCGGTAAGGCGCATTCGTAGGCCGCAATAGCGGCTTGCCGCGTATTGCGCCGAATGCCGAACCCAATCGCAAGCAAGGAGTTGGAACTTTCTCTCATCAAGCTTCATTCCCCAATACAATCCATTACGATTATCCGCGTTCCCCGGCAACAGTATCAAGGGTCGGAAACGTTGCACAATCCAATGTATAAATGCCGCGTTCCACATATCAATGGAGGCTTGAATAAGGCCAGTCAGACACCCGCCCAACCAAGCCATGTTTAACCGGGTTAATATGGCAATAATCAACATGCGCGGCATAATCTCCATCATCCCGGATGACATGATCCCAAAAACGGCGTTGCTAGTGCCCCGCTCGCCTCTCGCAACCCGCACGGCAGACCGTCTTTCCGTCATCGGCAATGCCTTGGAAAACCCTTGTTTGATTAATCGCCAGCGGTTGGAATTGTCATCATCACCGTCAGGCAAAGTCCAAACACAGTGCAAGTGGTCAGGTAAAAAAACCCATGCATCAATATGAAAAGGCCAGCGTCTACGGGTTTCACGCACCACGGTACGGAGACTTTCAACATGGCGTATCAATAAATCGTTGGGATACCTTTCCAATAGGTTAACGGTGAGAATAAGTACCGCCAAGCACTCGATAACGTCGGTAGTTCGGCATGGGCGAGCCTAAAAGATTGTGGAAACAATCATAAATATAACATCGTGGGCGGAATAGAGGTTTAGTCAATTCCGCCGATTGTTTCCATTTCCCCATGCGGTGCAATACGCGACGGAGCCGCTATTGCGCCCTACGAGTGCGCCTTACCGCGTTGTTCGGCAATGATTTGTTTGTGGAAACAAAATCTTACCCGAAAAGGTAGGCATCCGCCTTTGACTTTCTGATCCCGAACTCAGGTTAAATTAGTGGCAACTCAACTTTTTAGCTATACTATATGGCCGCGTGCAATTCGCCTTTCGCAACCACCTCATAAGCAATTCCAATGCCTAACTTATCCAAAACCTATTACAAAACCTATTAATTGAGGAGAATAAAAATGAACAGCCTAAAATTTTATGTTTTCGTTGGCCTTTTTGCATTAGGTATTGCAACCGGCCAAGCCGCCACCTATGACTTCGCTACACTCGACCCTCCCAACTCATCCGGAACTTATCCCCTTAGCATGAATAACAGCGGACAAGTGGTGGGCAAATTCTACGATTCCACGAAACCAGAATTTCCAGGCACATTTCCCTTATTCAAAAACGGCGATGCCTATATCCCCTTAAATGTGCCAAACGCTACTAGAGGCAGTGATGCCCTCAGCATCAATAATAGAGGTCAGGTGTATGGCAGATACTTCGACAATCAACAAGTACATGGCTACATGTACAGCGGCGGCGTATACACCTCTTTCGACCCGCCCGATTCAGCCTTCGTGTTAACCGCTGGCATCAACGACAATGGACAAATAGCGGGCGGTTTCCAGGATGCCAACAATGGTCAACATGGCTTCCTATACAGCGGTGGCAACTACACTATCCTCGATATACCCGGGGCAGACAAAACGCTAGCCACTGGGATCAATAACACCAATACAGTGGTGGGATATTATTATATCTCTAATATCGCCCATGGCTTTATCTACAGCGGGGGCGTATTCACCACCATAGACCCACCCAATTCAACACACACCGAAGCCTATGGCATCAACAATAAAGAGCAGGTGGTTGGCATGTATGCCATAGGGAAAATACCGCATGGCTTCATCTACAGCGGTGGCGTCTACACCACCATTGACGCACCCGGCGGTTTTACTTTGGCTACTGGCATCAACGACAATGGGCAAGTGGTGGGCAACTATTTCACCGATCCCGAATACACCATCTCCCATGGTTTCTTGGCTTCTCCCACCCTAGCCACTTCACTTAGTCTCAACGGTTCTTCGCTGGCCATATCTCTCATTGCCAGCTCCTACTTGGGCAACAACGCAGACTGGTGGCTAGTCGCAATGACACCTTGGGGACACTGGTATTCCTATGTTTACCCTAACCAATGGAAAGATTTAGGCACTGATTTGAACAAGGCGACCCCAGCCTACCAAGGTCCGCTAATTGATTTATCCAATCTGGTATTATTCAATACAACCGGGATACCCAGTGGGAACTATGTTATCTATTTTGGCGTGGATACTAACATGAATGGCGTATTGGACTATGACCTAGTGCACTATTCCAGATTTTCGATGAATGCGCCTTGAGCAAAACAGGTGGATATTCAGCGTTTTTTTGACAGTGTTAACCGGTTTCTCTATCAGTCCCATATTCATGAGGCTAATGAACCCATTCAGTCGACCACACACGCCTGGAGCCACAGAACCCAAAGCGGCACAAAGGATAGGCGCGGGGGCGGGTCGGCTGTAACGGCGGGTTAGCGGAGTGACCGCCCCGGCGGAAGGCGTTGCCAAGAAGCATGCCTGAAATATGGTCATACAATATCAATAACTTGCATTTGCTTCTTGAGAGGCGGGTGGGCAGAGAGACAATGCCGGAGTTTACTGGCTTTTGCCTTCTGTTAATTTTATCCATTCGGCGCAATACGCGGGGTATCGCTATTGCGCCGAATGCAAGACCTCGCCGATTCTCGTCATGCGGCGCAATACGGCTTACGCATATTGCGCCCTTGCGGACTCGAAAGGCAAGCCGTTCTGGGCAACAACTTGGCTTAAAACAACTCATCCCCTTCTTCGGCAACTCGCCTCCCTGACGGGTTAGGATGGCTCGAAAAGCCTCAAAATCGGCGCACTCTTTGTGTTCCGCGAAATAGGCCGCCGTGTTCATCGCCGACAACTTTTCCGCAACGGCGGTGGCGACGAACTGGTTCAGGCTAACGCCTTCTTCTTTGGCGAGTTTTTCAGCAGCCGCTTTGACCAAGGTGGGTAGGCGGAGTGGATAGGTACTGGTGTTGCTCATTGCGATAACCTCTTTAATGCATCGCTGGGTCTTAGATTTTCAATGCCGAAGCTTTCGGGCGTAGCGCCGCAGTCGCGCACGTTGAAGGTGACGATGGCATCCGCTTGACCGTTCACCGCCGCCTCCAAAACCATCTCATCTGCCGGGTCGCGCAAACGTGGACGCCATAGGAAATGAGTTTCGACGGGTTCCACGAGTGCCGCTAGATCATCAAGAAATTGCCTGACTTCAGTTTCGCTCAAATTTGCCGCCAAGTCGAATTCCGCTCTGGTTGTTGGTCAGGGAAACAGTCGAAGATGTCAAAATGGGCGAACAAGCCTGACAAAGAAATGCACAAATGGCTCGGTCAAAATTCGCTTGATCACAGACAATGCAGAGTTTTATGGATTTTCAGGCAGTTAGGTGTGCAAAAAGTGAAGATCTTACGTTATGCCATGGGTTTAGATGTGCTTCATCCTGATATTCAAAATCCTCACTCGATAAGCTATTTGGCGGGGGGTCATGTTGAGTAGACGGGCAGCTTTGGCTTGAACCCAACCGGCCTGTTCCAGCGCAGCGATGACCTGTTCACGCTCGTCCATGCCTTCGGCATTGAACTCGGGTTTGGCGGTGGGCGAAAGCCCTAGGGACAGTTCATCTTCAATCCCGGTTAGTACGATGGCATCGCGGTCAATAATGCCCTCTGAACTCATGATCGCGGCTCGTTCCAGGGTGTTTTCCAACTCGCGCACATTGCCGGGCCAGTCATGCCTCATCAAAATACGCAGGGCGCTCTCCTTGATGACCAGTGGACGCCCCCCTTGTTGCTTGGAAATTCGGGCAAGCAGAAAGTCGGCCAGTTGTGGGATGTCCTCCAAGCGCTCCCGCAACGGAGGCATGTTGATCGGCATGACGTTTAAGCGGTAATACAAGTCTTCACGGAACTGGCCTTTGTCCACGGCTTCTTCCAAATCGCGGTTGGTGGCGGCGATGATGCGCACTCGCACCTTGAGTGTTTGCACACCGCCAACCCGTTCAAACTCGCCTTCTTGCAATACCCGGAGTAATTTGGCTTGAAACTGGGCTGAAATTTCGCCGATCTCGTCGAGAAAAATGGTGCCTTGATTGGCGAGCTCAAAGCGTCCTTTGCGTTGGTTCACGGCGCCTGAGAATGCGCCTTTTTCGTGGCCGAACAATTCAGATTCCAACAGATTGTCGGGCAAGGCTGCACAATTGAGTTTGATGAACGGTCCCCCGGCACAAGCGGAGTGATAGTGGATGGCGTTGGCGATGACTTCCTTGCCAGTGCCGGATTCGCCACGGATCAACACAGTGGTGTTCCATTTTGCCACTTGGCGGACCAAATCAAATACCCGCTGCATGGCGGGTGTATGGCCGATGATGTTCTCAAAGCCATAGTTTTTCCGCAAGCTTTGTTTAAGCTGGTCGCGCTCCTCAGTTAAATCTTTGTGCCGTTGCTCGACTCCGCGTAGCATTTCCACGCTTTGTGCGATCAGGTTGGCAACCATTTCCATAAAGCGGGCGCGTTCGCCGAGTAGATTCGCGTCCGTCGGCTGCGCAGCCAACACGCCCACCACTTCGTCCCCGGCGATGCGGATGGGTGCGCCGATGAAAGGCAATGCGGGGTCATAAAGCCCCAGTTTACCAAGGAAACGAGGCTCATCAGCGATGCGCTCAACGACGATTGTGTAACCTTCGTCAAGAATAGTGCCAATTAAGCCTTCTCCTGGCTCATAGCGGACGGGTTGCCGGTCAGTATTGCCTGATGCGGTTTGCTTTACCGAGCAAATAACCAGCGCGTCAGTGTTTTTCTCGCGCAAAGCCAACATGCCAGACCGCATGCCTGCCCGTTCGTGCAGTATTTCCAGCACACCCTGAAGCTTGTCCCTAAGCGCCAACGAACTGTTCAGCACCCGGCTGACTTGGTACAGGGCATCCAGTTCTTGCTCAATTAAGCGTGTGCGTTCAGCCATAGGCATAAGGTCTTTGTCCGTTATTCGATTGTGCATGGGTTTGCAGTTGAATGTGAACACGGCAGCCATGCCGGTAGGAGGGATCGAATCGAATCAATCCCATGTGTTGGTTAATCACTTCTTGGGCCATTGTAAGCCCCATGCCGGAATGCCGGCGGCCACCGCCACTTTTGGTGGAAAAGAAGGGTTCGAAGACTTTGACGTTCAGGTTTTCGGGAATGCCAGGCCCAGTGTCCTCGATGCAAACATGGACCAGTTCACCATCAGGCCACGTTGCAATGCGCAATTCCCGTTTGTCCACACCGCTTTGGTTCATCGCATCAATGGCATTTTCAATGATCTGCTTGAACATGGCCCGCAGACGATTCTCCAATCCCATGACCGAAGGCAATATGGGGGTGGGCTTCCAGTCGATCACCACGCCAGCGGACAGCATGCGCTGGGTGAGCAATACGATGCATTCATGCAAGAGTTGGTTTATGTTGACCATGCTCATCGCAGTTTCCTCAGCTTCAGGGATGCACTGCTTTAGCCTTCCCAAGGATTCTTCGCCGGCCGCAAGCACCTGATCGAGGATGTCCAGCAGAGCAGGATTTTGCCTTTCCGCCCCGCGTCGTTCCATCATCGTCTTGGCTGCACTGAGCAAGTTAATCGGCCCTTGAATATGGTGCATCGCCCCCAATAGGGTTTCCTTCAGGCTTTGGATTTTCTCTTCCTCCGCCATCAATGCCTTAAGGGCATTGAAACGAATTTCCGCCTCGTTTTTCTTTTGCTGGGTGATGTCATCCAAGGTCAACAACAGATACGAATGGGCATTTTGTTTAAAAAATGTATCGACGCTGCCGTCCCCTTGGCTAAACCAAGTCCCCGAGCAGGAAAACCATCGCGGCCCGTGTTTGCCGCCCCGGTCATAGCGCACTTCCCGATTGCGAAAACCAAGCCCTTGATCCTTTATCTGTCCCCATTCTTCGCCCATGTCTTCCTGTAAAATTTCCAAGAATATTATTGAAGGTTCGCGCAAACCAAGGTCACTGTGAAATTTTTTATAGGCTTGATTGTCTAGCACGATGCGCCCGGTTTCATCCATTAGGACGGCTGCCACCGGCATCGAGTCCACTACGGTTTCGATAAGCAATTTTTGATCCACAACCTGTTGTTGCAATCGGTAAACCTCGGTGACGTCGCGGTGCATCCCGATGAAATGGGTGGTTTCACCTTCCAAGCTCAAGATGGGGGCGATAGTCAGATCGGCCAGATAGGGGTGACCGTCATGATGCCGGTTAAGCAATAACCCACGCCAAGGGATTTGCTGCTCCAAATTGGACCAGAGTTCATCGTAAACTTTTCTTGGGGTTTGCTGATGGGAAAGCATGGATTGATTACGTCCAATACTTTCTTTTGGGGTGTAACCCGTGATGTCCGTGAAAGCCTTGTTGATGTAAGCGATATTGGCCTTGCTATCGGTAATGGCAATGGCGACGGGGGCTTGGCGCACGGTTTCAGCGAACAATCCGTGTGGCAGCTTTGGCGCAGCTTGCTGTTCATCTGTTCCTGCCGGTTTTTTTGGTTCCGTGGAAGTGGCGCTTACTTCTTTTTTCATTATCCGCCTCTTGTTCAGTCGGTGATTGCTGGTGAAAATCTAGCAAGCTTGATGCCGTTGGCTAAAAATGCGTAAACGGAAGGTTTTGTGCATCGCTAATGGTGATGGTTTGTCGCTAATCAGACACTCTAAAATTGAAAAATCCCAGTGCTGTAGGGTTTGCTACACAAGCCCTCACACCTTGAATGACCGTAACCTAACAAACGGTCAACTGGCGGTTTACGATGAGTGGCAAGTCTAGCAGTATGCCCACCCACAGGCGCTTTATTCTATTGAAATCTTCTCCGCTGACCATGTCACCACATGGGTCACCGGCACATGCTCCATCAACCTGGCCAACACAGTCTTGACCCTACCCGGTTCGTCGAAAAATTCGACGACCAGAGGCAAATCCATGGAAAGATCAACCAAAGAAGCCGTGTGGATTTTTCCGTCCGCGCTGAACCCGGCAATGCCTCGCAGCACGGTGACACCAGACACTTTTTCATCATCGTGTAAAAACTTGATGACCTTGGGGAGCAGGCGCTCCGATTCACGCAGATAAATCCGCGCTATTGTAATGAGTTGTTCTGCCATAACCAGATGCCTATTGTTGCGCTTAACCAAATGAATGCGGACCCTAATAGGGCGTTGATGATAAAAATGCCCAACAAGCCGTGAATTTCGAGGCTAATCTCACCGACTTTCAACAACGCCCAGAACGTGGAAAGCAAGCTGGATATACCCAAGAGGGTGATTAACAGCATGGCCCGGTAAGCAGGGTTTAGCGCCCAGTGATGGCTAATCCATTCGACCAGCATAGCCAGACCAAACGTAAGCACTATGCCGATCGCCAAATCGCGGTAGGGAAACGATTGGCCCAGCCAAGGATATAGATTACTGGAAAATAAAACCCGGCCCCAAACCAAGCCACCCCATACGGCAACCAAACATAACATAACGCTGAGAAAAATGTTCAAACCCGCTTTCGCGTAGCTGCCTTCTTCCATCAATACCAAGGTTTCCAATGCAAACGTGGAGAAGGTCGTGTAAGCGCCGAGGAACCCCACGAACACCGCCGCCCGGTACTCGACCGGCACAGGAAAACGTTGGATCAGCAGTTCTGACAAAATACCCATCAGAAACGAGCCGCTGACGTTAACGACCAGTGTTCCGTGGGGAAACCCCCTGCCCAACAGCGCGTAAATGCCATTGGCGACCCAAAACCGAAACACCGCGCCGACCGAACCGCCTAAGGCAATGGCAATGAGTTGTCGCATAGTTTTGCCTAGTCTGATTAAAATGTTATGTTAAGGCGACAATTCTACCAAACTTCCCCTGCCGCCACTGATCAACCTAAACGAGGCAACGCCATGGCAAAAAACCCCATAGACGACGTGATAGCGAAACTTGACGCCATCATCGCGGAATCCCATAGCACTCCCAGTCGGGCAGGTTATTTCGCCGCGCTGTACCGGCGCGTCACCGCCACAGTCAGGGACAATATCGGAAAAGGCTATTTTGACGACGACATCCGCATGGAAAAACTAGACGTAGCGTTCGCCGGCCGGTATTTGGATGCGTGAATCGCACGATGTGAAAAAGAATATCGAGGTATTGGGGGCGGGGCAGGGTTTCCAAATGGCATAAGGCTGACGCACACATTCGTAGCGCGGGCCGGCTTGCTTTAGGAGGCGACTGGGCCGCTTAAATTTGCGATACTGTTTCATTTTATCGCCATGGTCCGCAAACATGGTCCACAGCACTTCATCCATTACTGGGCACTCTGAATGCAAGAAAAACGCTTTATATATGCCACCATCGATAATCGGGCAGGTTTGCCGAATTTTTCCACACTTCAGCAGGGCGGAATCAATGATGCCCCACTTGAAGTGGTCAGTTACCGGGATATTGCGGCGGTCGTCAGCGACATTGACATCAATTTGCTCACTCAAGCCCTGCCATCCGAACAAGCCGATGAGAGACATAAGGAGCATTTGCTTAGATACCAACAAGTCAATGCCTTTTTGCTTGCGCAGACAGGCCGCAGCGGGATGCTGCCGCTCAAATTTGGATTTACGGCGATTGATGACGCAGAGGTTGCAAGAGTGCTTGAGCAAGCCTATGTCCAACTTCGAACCTACCTAGATAGGTTGCAAGGAAAAATGGAGTTGGTGATCCAAGTTACTTGGGAATTGCCGAAAGTATTGCAAGAGGTGGTCAAGGAAAACCCCGGATTGGCGACTGCCGACCCCGTGCAAGCGGGGAAGTTATTGTTTGAATCTGCCGAGGGAATGAAGCGAAAGTTTGTCGATGGTATTCATGACAAGCTGACACCGATTGCAGCAGACTATTCGGACGCGCCACTCACAGCCGATGACATGATTTTCAATCGAAGCTTTTTGGTTGAAAAAGACAAGGAGCCATTGTTTGACGATGCCGTGGATGCGGTGGCAACAGACTTTGAGGAATTTGTTACATTCAAATATATTGGTCCGTTGCCAGCCTACAGCTTTGTCAATATCGAATTAAATCAAGGCAATTTTGCGATGGTGGATAAATCACGACGACTATTGCAATTGCCGGAAACCGCCTCTTGGGATGCCATCAAATCAGCTTTTCGACAATTGATTCTGGCTCACCACCCCGACAGAAACCCGGACGACCCTCATGCGGCGCAACGCACCAAAGAAGTCGTCGAAGCTTTCGACATTGTCAAGGCATATTGCCAAAGTACGCCGGGGTTTGGGGAGACGGGCGGGCAGACCGATTTCTCCTTCGCCAAGGAGGAGGTCGAGCGGGCATTTATTATCGATGACAAGGGTGCCGTGTTGACTCGCGTGAAAAAGGATGAAAAGCCAGCATGAGCAATACAATAGGCATTGATCTAGGCACTACGAATAGCTGCATGGCAGCATTTCTATGTGGCGGCCCAATTATCATCCCGAACGCCGAGGGCGGTAACACGACTCCGTCCGTGGTTGCCTTCACTGAAGACGGACAGCCTTTCGTCGGCATTTCCGCAAAACAGCAACAACTCGGCAATCCGCAGCGTACAATTTCTTCGATCAAACGATTCATGGGCCGTCAATGGGGCGAGGTGACCGAGGAAATGGCCATCGTTGCGTACACCTTGGAAAAGGGCGAGAACGATGATGTCAAGGTCGTGGTTGAAGAGGCGCACTATGCTCCCCAAGAAATCAGCGCGATGATCATCCAAAAATTGAAAGCGGATGCCGAGGCCTACCTTGGCGAACCGGTGACCAATGCCGTCATCACCGTCCCCGCTTATTTTAATGATGCCCAACGCAAGGCAACCAAGGACGCAGGCCGAATTGCCGGACTCAATGTGTTGCGGGTCATTAACGAACCGACTGCCGCTTCGTTGGCCTACGGGTTGGATATGTCGGATGACCAAACTATCTTGGTTTTTGACCTTGGTGGCGGCACCTTCGATGTTTCCATTCTCGGCCTAGGCGGGGGACTGTTCGAGGTAAAGTCCACCAATGGCGATAATCATCTGGGTGGTGACAATTTCGACAAGGCTATTGTTGACTGGCTGCTCGCCGAATTTATGCGTGAGCAAGGCTTGGATTTGTCCTCCGACCCAATCGCCCTGTTGCGACTATTCGATGCCGCCGAACATGCCAAGATTGCACTCTCAGAATGGCTGACGACGCAGATAAACTTGCCTTTTATCGCCACTACGCCGGACGGGCCAAAGCATTTCAACCTTGAATTCACGCGCGCACAATTGGATGATCTATGTGCCCCGTTGATTGCCCGGATCGTCGGACCCATCATGCAAGCGTTGGCCGATGCGGACATCAAAGCCCATCATATCGACCATGTCGTACTCGTTGGTGGCATGACTCGTATGCCTGCGGTTCAAGGCAAGGTTAAGGCATTGATTGGCAGAGACCCACACAAGGATATCAACCCTGACGAGGTGGTCGCCATTGGTGCTGCGATTCAAGCGGGTGTTCTGCTAGGCGAAGTCAAGGAGGTGTTGCTGTTGGATGTCACCTCGCTTTCGCTTGGGATAGAAACCAAGGGTGGCGTATTCACAAGGCTGATTGAACGCAACACGAGTATCCCGGCCCGTAAGACCCAAACCTTCACGACCGCCGAAGACGACCAGCCCACCGTGGAGATTCATATCCTCCAAGGCGAGTCGGAAATGGCCACCTTCAATAAATCACTCGGCACAATATTGCTCTCCGATTTGCCACCGGCACGACGGGGTTTGCTTGAAATTGATGTCACCTTTGATATTGACGCAAACGGTATCATTCATGTGACGGCGGAAGACATCGTATCCGGCAACGAGCAACAGATTCGGATAGAAGGCGGTTCCGGCCTGAAGGAGGATGAAATCAACCAGATGGTCAAACGTGCCGATGAGTTTGCGGATTCGGCACATCGACTGCGCAAATTGGCCGATGTGCGCAACCATGGCGAGGTTCTTGCCAATGAGATCGAACTTTCGCTGAGTGAGTATTCCGATCAGATAGAAGAATCCGAGGCAGCGTTGATCACCGAGCGACTTGCAGATTTGCGACTCGCGATTGAAGACATCAATGTCGGTATTATCCGCTCTCGCATTGAAAGCTTGGTTGAAGCAGCGCAAGTCCTCAAATTTGGTGAATATGAAGATGAGGGTGTTTTTTTAGATTAGGTTCTGATGTTACGCATGGACGCGGAAGTTGCTTATTTTCGCGCATGTCGGGAGCTTCAAAGCCTGTCCTGAGCGGAGTCGAAGGGCTTGCTTTGACAAGAGAGCCGGAAATGCGAAGCTTGCTTCGCCTGTCAAAGCAAGCTTTGACGCTCCAATACTACACCGTTGCGTAATATCAGTTAGGTTTTGTGTGAGGTGTCCTGTCAATAGTGGACACTCCTGTTTCAAGCGGCCTTCTGCTGTTTGCGATAATTTTGTGCAAACACGGCAGGTGCCAGATTGACTAGGCGCGAGTGGCTGCGTTGGCGGTTGTAAAAGATTTCGATGTATTCCCGTATTGATGCCCCGGCCTCGGCTCGCTTGGCATAGTGCCGGTGATGCACCAGTTCATTCTTCAGGCTCCCCCAGAAGCTCTCAATGGGGGCATTGTCGTAACAGTTGCCTTTCCTCGACATGGAGGCCACCAGACCGTGTTGATCCAGAAG
>CAIWDB010000116.1 GCA_903911305.1 uncultured Methylococcaceae bacterium
CGTTGTCCCTTCATTACATGCCTCTGCGATTGCGTTTGCACAAGCGGGGGAGGGCGTGATCGTCCAGCCACCCGTCTATTTTCCATTCTTTAGTGCGGTCACTGAGACAGGTCGAAAACTGATCCTAAACCCATTAAAGTTGGACAATGGGCGGTACACCATCGATTTCGATCATTTGGAGCAATGTGCGAGCCAGGGCGCTCGATTATTAATGTTATGCACCCCGCATAACCCAGTTGGGCGGGTATGGTCTGAAAAGGAACTGCGCACGGTATTGGATATTGCCCGCCGTTATGATTTGGTCATACTTTCCGACGAGATACATCACGACTTGATTTTCCCTGAGGCAGGGCATATTCCATTGCAAGTGTTGGCGGATCGTGAAGGAAATCCCAAGACTATTGAAATGACCCCTATCCCCAAGTTGGGAGGCAATGCTGTCGAATTAGTCCCTCCCCCCGACGGGGAGAGGTTAGGAGGCGATGCTGTTGAATTAACTCCTCCCCCCCCACGGGGGGAGGCTGGGAGGGGGGCGATCAGAAAGCAGCAAAACCACTGATTTTACTCGCCCCCACCCTAACCCTCCCCCGTTGGGGGAGGGGATAAATGGCAGGGTGTTTGAAAATATCATCACTGCTGTTGCTCCTAGCAAAACCTTTAATATTCCCGGCTTGGGGTTGTCGGCGCTCATCGTTCCGAATCCTCAGCATCGGGTGGCATTACGCAAAGCATTTGAATTGTTACACACGGGCGCGTCCAACCCTTTCAGTTTAGTCGCCTTTGAAGCCGCTTATCGTGGGGGTGAAGAATGGTTGGAAGCCTTATTGGTTTACCTAACCGATACCCGCGACTTTGTCGGGCAATACCTTGTAGACAAGATACCAAAAATAAAGCTCATCCAGCCAGAAGGGACTTATCTGCTCTGGTTGGATTGCCGCGAACTGGGCATGACGGATAGCGAGTTGAGGCAGTTTTTTATCCATAAGGCCAAAGTTGGCATGAACCCCGGAACCGTATTCGGCGAAGGGGGAAGCGGATTTATGCGAATGAATATTGGGGCTTCAAGACGTGTGGTGAAAGAAGCATTGGATAGGATCGCCAAGGCGGTGAATGAGAAAGGGTAGGAATATTTTGTCTTGTCGCCCGTCTGCTCTCATGACATCATGATTCACTTACCATAATACCAAACGAGGTTCCTATGTCACTTGCGTTAGCTCTACATCTGCTCGCTGCCACCATCTGGGTGGGCGGCATGTTTTTCGCCTATCAAATTCTCCGCCCAGTGGCCGGGGAAATGTTGGAGCCACCCGTCCGTTTGACCTTATGGAAAAATGTCTTTTGGCGGTTTTTCCCTTGGGTCAAAGCCAGTATTTTATTGCTGTTTTTGAGCGGGTTTTGGATGATTCGTGGAATGGGCGGCATGGCAAATGTGGGTTGGCACATCCATTTGATGCTGCTATTGACCGTGGTGATGACGGGTGTATTCTTCCTGATTCGTGGCAAATATTTTTGTGGATTGAAAGAAGCGGTAATCATCGAGAATTGGAGCGTAGCCGCTGACCGTTTGGGCGACATCCGCAAGGCGGTGGGCTTGAATTTAATTTTAGGGCTGATCACCATCGCCATCGCTGGCTTGGGGCGTTACTTGGTTTAAAATAACAGGCATTCGACACACTCACTTTATCAGGAACAATACATGAAATACGCCATTATTTCCGGCAGTCATAGACCACAATCCCAATCTGGGAAAGTGGCCCGTTACATCGCAGAGCGGTTGATTACGCTTCACTCCGAAGCGTCCAGTGAAATTATTGACCTTGGACAAACTCCACTGCCTTTATGGGATGAGGGGATTTGGCAAGGCGACCCAAAAATTCTTGATGCTTGGCAGCCTGTTTCCGCCAGATTGAAAGGCTGTGATGCCGCTATTGTCATCGCGCCAGAATGGGGCGGCATGGTGCCGGCAGCCTTGAAAAACTTTTTTCTGTTTGCCGCTGATGGCTCTCTCTATCACAAGCCGGGCTTGATTGTGGGCGTTTCCGCCTCTCGCAATGGCGCATACCCGGTGGCTGAATTGCGGGTCAGTAGTTACAAGAATACCCATTTACAATACATTACCGAGCAGGTCATCGTCCGGCAAGTTAATGATGTATTAAATGAAGCTGAACCGCAATCCGATGACGATGCCAGTTTGCGCAAACGTTTGGATTATAGCCTGTCGGTGTTGGCCGAATATGCAAAGGCTTTGCAAACAGTCCGTGCCAGCGGGGTGTTAAATCGGAAAGAATATCCCTTTGGGATGTAGGATAGGATGACCACCGACTCGGATTTAAATGCCGAGTCGGTCTAGTTTTTATGGTTGCTTAAGTCTTTCCTTGAGTTCCAAAGCCTGTTGCAAAGCGGTGTCGGCATTTTCGGCCAAGACATTGAAATGCCCCATCTTACGTCCAATCCGCGCTGATTTTTTTCCGTAAAGATGCAGATGCACATTGGGCTGGCTCAGTAAAATATCCCAAGCAGGTTCGTCATCGCCCCAAATGTCGCCCAATAGATTGACCATCACCACTGGGCTAAGCAATTGGGTTTCTCCGGGGTTCAAGCCACACATGGCCCGTACTTGTTGGTCGAACTGGCTCACTTGGGTCGCGTTCAACGTGTAATGTCCACTGTTGTGAGGTCGCGGGGCGATTTCATTAATCAACAATTCACCGCCGTCCAACACAAAGAATTCAACCGCCAACACGCCGACATAATCGAACGATTCAGCCAGTTGCAAAGCCATTTCCCTAGCATGTCCGGCAACGCTGGCTTCCACCCTTGCCGGCACGATACTGATGTCGAGTATGCCTCCTGCGTGTTGGTTCTCCGCCACCGGAAAGCAAATGGAATGACCAGACCCGGAACGAGTCACAATCACTGAAATTTCAGTCTGTAAATCCAACTTTTTTTCCAAGACACAAGGCTTGCTGTCCATATCCAAAAATGCGGCTTTGGCTTGTTCCGGGCTACTGACCTGTACTTGTCCCTTGCCGTCATAGCCGAGGCGGGCGATTTTCAATATTCCGGGCAGGTGTCCGGCTAAATCCTGTTCCAAATCATTTAGGCTTTCTATGGCAATGAAGGGGGCGACTTGCAAACCGGCATTCGCAATGAAGCGCTTCTCACGGATACGGTCTTGGGCGATGGAAACGGCATCCGATGATGGACTGACCCGAATATGTTGTTCCAAGAATGCCATGCTGGCCGCTGGCACGTTTTCAAATTCAGTGGTCACGGCCACACAGGTGTCTGCCAGTTGCTGCAAGGCTGCCGGATCATCAAAAGCCGCACACAGATGAACATCAGCCAGCGCACCTGCGGGGCTTTCGGTGTCGGGGTCAAGGACAGTGACCCGATAACCCATGGACAATGCGGACATGGTAAACATGCGGCCCAACTGTCCACCGCCCAAAATGCCAAGCATGGCGGTCGGCAGAATATGCTGGCTCATTCGTCCACCTCAGGTAAGTGCATCGCCAGCACGGTATCGGTTTGACGCTGGCGGAAGGCTTGCAAGCGGTCGCATAAGTCAAAATCATGGTTCGCCAACATCGCCGCTGCAAACAGAGCGGCATTAATAGCACCCGCTTCACCAATGGCAAAGGTTGCCACGGGAATGCCTTTAGGCATTTGCACGATAGAATAAAGCGAATCCATGCCTCTCAAATATTTAGACGGGACCGGCACGCCTAAAATCGGCAGGGTGGTTTTCGCCGCCAACATACCGGGAAGATGTGCCGCGCCGCCCGCCCCAGCAATGATGCATTGCAAGCCTCTAGGTGCCGCGTTTTCGGCGTATTCAAATAGTAAATCCGGGGTGCGATGTGCGGAAACAACCCGTGTTTCAAAGCCAATCCCTAACTCTTTTAATTGTTTTGCCGCATGTTGCATGACTTCCCAGTCGCTATTGCTGCCCATGACGATGCCGACTTGA
>CAIWDB010000117.1 GCA_903911305.1 uncultured Methylococcaceae bacterium
GACCCGCCAACAGAAGAAACCTTGTCACATTTTTAGGTTCATTCAAGAGAGAGGGGAAACCTGCCCACCGCCGAATCAAAGAGGCTACAATACCAGACTGTAACAACACACCGACAACAATGCCAGCCGGAAGCATTATCTCCGTCCATGTCATGGAGCCATTCAATATAATTTGGGCGTTGGCAAAATAGGCACCCAGCGCTATCCCTAGCAAGGACTTCTTACCCCAAATCAAAGCCGCACCCAACGCGACACCCGCTGGCGGCCAGACTGCGGACCCATATACAGGTGGAGCACTGAGCAAATGCCCAAGCGAAGCTGACAACCAATACCCCAAGGCGACGAGAAGGATTGCGCCTAATAATTTGAGTGATTTAGGCATACCTATTTTCATTGGATTTTTAGGGTGGTTCGATAAATCCATAATTCAGTTGAGGTATGAAGTTTTATGCCTAAAAAAGTGTATGATTTTACACTAACCAATTCACTCTGACCCTTATGAAAGGCGCGATTTGCAATTTATAGCAGCACATTTTAAGGTAATCATTGATGTTACGCAGCGGCCTAGGATTGGAGCGTCCGTGCGTAACATCAGGTAATCACTTTAATTCATCGCCTACTGCCAAGACTTCAACCATGATCAATTTTTTCGCATACGGCACATTGCAATTACCCGAAGTCATGTTAGCCGTGACTGAACGGGCGTACAGCCCCGAAAAAGCCCGCTTGGACAATTTCGCCCGCTTTCGCTTGCGAGGCAAAAGTTTCCCAGGAATACGCCCTAAACTTGGCGCATCGGTAGATGGGATTCTGTATAGGGCAATCGACACCCACACTTTACAGCAATTGGATGCCTTCGAAGATGTCTTTTATCATCGGATATCAGTTAAAGTAATCTCTTCCACCGGCATTAAACTGGAAGCGGAAACCTATGTCATCAATGAGGACAGCCATAACCTGTTGCTACCGGAGGTGTGGGACTTGGAAGACTTTAGACACAATCACTTGCAATCATTTCTGCTTCGCCACGAGTAAGCTTATGAAGAGATACCTGACAGCCATCATAACGGTTTGGCCTTTAGCGCTGACAGTCGGCATTTTAACCGGATTGTTTGTGCTGCGGCCTATCAATGACTTCGTTGCCTTTCATGAGCATGAAGTCAATGCCGAATCATGGACAAGCTATGTGTTGGGGGAACTGACTGGCAGTCTCCAAGGTAAAAAGCCGTCCAAAACCGCCTTTTATGCCGTGGCCGGCGGCATCCTAGGTCTATTTTTCGCAGCATTTTATATCGGTATCCATGACCGCAACCGTCGCATCGGGCAACTGACCGCCGAATTGGAAAAGGATATCGAAGCCCTCATCGCCCAAGGCGAAAGCAGTGTGCTGGAATTCAAATCGTCTTTGCGCTGGGACTACCGCGAAAACCGGGTCAATCGGTCTTTGGAAATGCCGGTTTTAAAAACTTTGGCAGGGTTTTTAAATGCGGGCGGCGGAAGCTTACTCATCGGCGTGGATGACAGCGGGTCCATCCTTGGGCTGGAACATGATTATCAAACCCTTAAAAAACCAAACCGCGATGGTTTTGAACAATCCATCTATGGCGCGGTTGCCACCAAGTTCGGTGGCGATATCGCCCCTTATGTCCAAATTGTGTTCCACCAAGTTGCCGCCCGTGAAATCTGCCGACTCATTGCCTCCCCTGCTCCTCGCCCAGTCTATCTCGACCAAGACGGCTTGCCAAAGCTTTTTCTTCGCTCTGGGGCAACCACTCGGGAGATGAATGTACGCGAAGGGATCGAGTGGATAGCCGCGCGGTGGAAGAAATAACTTTCATGCCGATTGCTTCCATTGCCGAAATTCAGTATTGAATATGCTACGATTGGCAAAAAAGGCGCAATCACGCGAAAGGGCTAAAATGAAACGAATCATCTACATTAGTACAGTTAACCGGCATTTAAGCGAGGAAGAGATCGAAAGCATCGGTCAAATCTCGGCTCGCAATAACTCAGGGGTGGGCATCACTGGAGTGCTTATCTCGGTGCATGACTACTTTTTCCAAGTGCTGGAAGGCGACGAAGATGCCATAGCCCAAGTGATTGAACGCATCCGGCGCGATCCCCGGCACAAAGACATGCACATTTTGAAAGCGGAGACTGAAATCACCGAACGACATTTTCCCAAATGGTCGATGCGGACCATCCGCTTAGCCGGGTCCGGGGACATAATCTTGCAAGCCATCCGCGACATGCTGCAAAACATTGCCCAATCCCACCGTGTCATTGAGCGTTACACCCAACCCAGCGTACTTAAATTCCTCACCGAGGGCGTCAACCCGCTGACCGTGCTGCCTCGAAAAACCGACAAGATCGTATTGTTTTGCGACATGGTTGGTTTTTCCTATTTATCCGATATGTTCCCGGTGGAACAAGTCGCCGAAGTCGTCAATGCATTCTTGGAAGTCTGCTCGACGACCATTGCCGACCATGGTGGCGTGGTGGCGAAATATGTAGGCGATTGCACCATCGCCTATTTTGAACAAGGCCAATCAGACAGCGCCATTTCCGCTTGTTTGGATGTGCTGCGCCGAGTCGGCGAAATGCGAGGAAATAACCATGATTGCCATCTGATGAAATTCCTGTATTGTGGGCTTGGGGTCGCTGCCGGCACAGTGATCGAAGGCAACTTCGGCTCTTCTGTGAAAATGGATTACACTGTGCTAGGCGGTACGGTGAACATGGCCGCAAGACTGGAAGCCTTGACCCGCCAAATCGCCAAACCCTTGGCAATGAGCGAATCCGTGATGCAAGGCGCCCAAGAAAACTGGGCATTTGTCCATGTTGGCGATTTTCAACTGAAAGGCGCGGGGAAATCCTGTCCTGTCTACAGCTTAAATGACCCTTTGATGGATGATTTCAAGGACCATAGCCATTTGATTGAGGACATGCGACAAGCCTGTGGAAATCAAGTGCATGAATAGAACGATTAATCCAAATTTTTTAGTGTAATAATTTTGTGGAACGGACATCTGAAATTGAGAGAGGCTTTACCTTGCCCTTGCAAAACGGCGAACCAGTTGATTTCCGACCGGTA
The DNA here is from genome assembly GCA_903911305.1 of uncultured Methylococcaceae bacterium. Taxonomy (GTDB): domain Bacteria; phylum Pseudomonadota; class Gammaproteobacteria; order Methylococcales; family Methylococcaceae; genus Methylumidiphilus. The sequence continues at coordinate 3,095 of CAIWDB010000117.1, forward strand.
AGGCCGGATGACCGGCAAATCATACAAGAGGGATTTTCTGCTTTGTCCGTCAAATCACGCTATTTCCGCTTCTTTACGCCGCTAGGCAAGCTATCCGGTGAACTTTTGCGTTATTTGACCGAGGTGGACCAAACAAGCCATGTCGCTTGGATTGCCCTAGCCCATGATGTGCCAGAGCATCCCGGCCTAGGCATCGCCCGCTTCATCCGCCTAAAAGACCAGCCCGATATGGCCGAGTTTGCGGTCGTGGTGATTGACCGTTATCACCAAAAGGGATTGGGGACTTTCCTGACGGCAATCCTATATCGTTTGGCGAGTATAAAACAAATTAAGACATTACGGGGTTATGTCCTGCCCGAAAACGATGTCATGAGTCATTGGTTGGGCAGACTAGGCGCGGCTGGAGAATATGACAATGGAACCTATCGGATGGATTTAACTGTTGATGGCGATTTCTCGGGTTTGCCGGATAATGAGACGGGGTGGAAGTTTCGGGAGTGTTTGAACAGACTTGGATGAGGGGTTTGAGCGGGGCAATCAATTTATAATTTGCTTGCTTTTCTTTGAATTCGAAACGAAAATCTTGTCATGATTACTTGGAACGAAGCGAAGCGGCTTTGCAACTTGAAAGACCATGGGCTGGATTTCATCGGTTGCGAGGCTGTATTCGACGGACCAGTGGTTGCTTGGGATGATGACCGTGAGTCTTATGGCGAGCTGAGAATAAACTTGCTCGGTTTTCTCAACGGCATTGTCATTCATATGACTTATACTGAGCGCGGCAATGATGTTCATGTCATAAGTCTGCGCAAGGCCGAAAAACATGAAATCAGACGCTATGCCAAAGGGCTTTCCCGTTAGCCCGGAAGAGTGGGATAAGTTGGTCGCCGAAGCCCCCGGCGAAGATCAGCCAGCTTCGCCCAAGAAAGAAGAAACGTTTTGGCATAACGCAGTAGTGATAAATGAAGGCGGATATAGCGCTGTCAGGGCGGCATTGACCGAAAAACGCCCGTTGCGAGAAACGCAAGATTCCACAAAGAGTATACCAGTGACTATCCACTTTGATGCCGATGTGCTTGCCGCATTAAAAGCTAGTGGAAAAGGCTGGCAAACGCGGGTAAATGCCTTGGTTCGTGCGTGGTTGGAAAGTGAGCGGATGACGAGGCCGGGTGCTTAACTGCTACAACTTCTCGTTGCCTCACAATAAATACCGACTCGGTTTTGAAAACCGAGTCGGTATTTAATTATCAGCAAACTGGCTAGAACAAGCCCGTTCGTTCCCTGAGCGAAGCCGAAGGGCGTTTCCGGCCTACAAAGCTAATCCGCAGATTTAGAACGCTTGCGGGCAAACCCCATCAGCAACGAACCGATGGCGAATAGCCCTAAGCTGGAAGGCTCAGGTACATTATTCGTCGTTAAGGCAGTTGCGGAAAGAAAGCGAGCGGGTAGATTGGCTCCGGTGATGGCACCCAGACTAGTCAAACCGCCAGTGGCAGTATTGACCGAATAAAGATGCATATCTGCACCAATGCCATATAACGCATTCTGCACATCAAAAAGCGGCATTGCTGTATAGTGGCTATCCCAGCTACCTATCCCCGTACCGACACCCGTTAATGTATTGATTGAAAACAACTGCGGATTTCCCCACCATGAAGAGTCGTAAAGTATTCCATTACTAAAAGCCAAAACGCCAGATATATTACTAGATTGAGTTCCTATATTCCCAATATTTGTATATGCAGCCGTTGCCAGATTGAGAGTGCCTAAACGGTTAGCGCTACCGTCACCACCATTATTCGCATAGAGTATGCCGGTCGCATCAAAAGCTACGCCAGAAATTTTGAACCCGGTGGAACCGATGGATGTCAGGTTGCCGTTTGTGGCAACAGTATACAAAGTAGAGGAGGCATTAATTTCTCTAGTCGCGTAAAGCTGTCCATTGTAGTTTGCCAAACCGCCCAACCTTTGTCCGTTATTGGCATTGATTTGGGTGTAAGCCCTAGTCTGAAGATCAAGCGTACCAAACTCATTAACATTGCCTGCCACATACACCATAGTTCCAGCTTCTGATAGTTCACTCGCTAGTAGAGTGTATAAAGCGAGTGTTAGAGAGAGAGAGAGAGAGAGGCTTTTTGGTTTTCATCGATTTTCCACGGGGGTTAAAAAACAGGGGGTTTCCCACTCTCCATTTGAGAAACCGCTTAGGAAGCGTCAATGCACGAGTGGGGTGGGGCCATCATAAGCCGCTGTTGGGCTATTGATTTTTTCCACATCTTTTTTACGTCAAAAACCAAACCGAGTCAACCCTATCAGCCATTCTCCAGCAATTCTGTCTGAGGCAAAACGAAGCAATACGTTACTCCGGTATAAACTGCCGGAAACTAGGCTCCATGGTCGGTTTGGTTTCGGGCATCCCCCGGCACTCCTCCCTGCCAGGGCATAGGTATCTACACAAGTCCCTCTCCCCACCGGGGAGAGGGATTTAGGGAGAGGGGTGAATTGCCAGAAAGTTCGATAAAGCATAGGGTTGCCGTTTTATCGCCCTCTCCCCCGACCCCTCTCCCGCAAGCGGGAGAGGGGAGTAAAATCAATGCCTTGTGAGTTCCTATGCCCCGTTGGGGGGAGGGAACTGTAGAGCTTAATTTAACAGCGTTGCCCTGCGAGGGGAGGGGAGCAAAAACAATGGCTTGTAAGATATGTGCATACACTAGCTGCCAGGGCAGGCTGTGCAATCTGGATAGCGGCGATCCATGCCGGTATGACGCTGCTTTTTTAACTCTTGCAGAAGAATATTGCCAACTGATGTTAGACACGGACGAAACCGTTGCTTGTTTTCTAATCAAACGGGAGCGTCAACGCTTGCCATCCTGGACGATGGATTTTGGCATCCATGCCAAAATGACGTTTCTACAACATGCACTTAGTTCACACTGGGAATTGCTGGCCTACATCCCACTCGGCTTGACATCCTCCATGCGCATGACATACTCGCCATTCTCCCGGTCGGCAAAGAAATAAGCCAGCGAGCGCCTGACTGTTTCAAAGGCGAGATCGTCCCACGGGATGTCTTGTTGCAGGAATAAACGGGTTTCCAAACTCTCGTAGCCCGGATAAAAAACCTCGTTGACCATCCGGGCGCGGAAAAAGACATAGACTTGGGATATATGCGGGAGGCTGAAAAGGTTATAGAGCGACTCGATTTCCACATCCACATTCGCTTCTTCCATCGCTTCGCGGCAAGCCGCCGCCGCTAGGTTTTCACCCATCTCCATGAAGCCGGCCGGCAAAGTCCAAAACCCCAAACGTGGCTCTATGGCCCTTCGGCACAATAATACTTGCTCGCCCCAGACTGGAATGCAACCCACAATGACTTTTGGGTTGATATAATGGATCGTCTCGCAAGCATCGCAAATATGGCGCATTCGGTCATCGCCTTCGGGAACGCCTATCCTCACGGGTGAACCGCATTGGGAACAGAATTTCATTATTTGCAACCCAAAAGAGAGTTCATGCCGTCATGCCATCAATTAGGCGGTCTTCCAATTCGACCCGCTGCGCTAAGGAATAGCCTAGCGTCACCAAGGCATTCGGCAGTTGTTGGCGCAAGGATTCCTCTGAAATGGATTCAAATGTGTCATTGAAATCCAAGGCAACACTGGTGGTTTCGACCATTTGTGGGAATAGGTCTTCCGCCAAGGCCAAAACTCGAACGCGATGTTCGCACCCGTTGGCCAAATGATGGAAAATCCCAAAATGTTCCAATGAGATATAGTCGATCAATTCTTGGCAAAATTGCCTGACTAAGGGTTCCAAGGCCAGTTCCGCCGGGTAGGGATGGAGCCCAATAAGTTGCTCGTACAAGGACCACACTTGCCTTCTTTTATCAATTAATTCGAGCGTTAGCTTGTGTGTTTGATGTCGGCGTTCGCAAAAACTTTCGTTGTTCATATAATGAGTGGTTTTTCTTATGGGTCAATTTCGGCATACTTTAGGCTATACCGCTCGGCGGAACAATCACCCTGGGCTATAAATTTTATTGGGTCCAGACTGTCCCTCCTTTTAAACTAAAACTATACAAGGTTTTATCCAGATGAATGTACTCATCGTCGGCGGCGGTGGCCGCGAACACGCCCTCGCTTGGAAAGTAGCGCAATCGCCCTTGGTACACAAGGTTTTCGTCGCCCCCGGCAATGCCGGCACGGCATTGGAACCGGGTGTCGAAAACGTACCCATTGAGGCAGATGACTTGGTGGCCCTACGCTATTTTGCATTGGAACATGGGGTTACCTTAACCATCGTCGGGCCGGAAGCGCCGTTGGTGGAAGGTATTGTCGATGATTTTAACACTGCGGGGCTAAAATGTTTTGGACCGGGCAAAGCCGCAGCCCAACTGGAAGGCTCCAAAGCTTTCTGCAAGGACTTTCTCACCCGCCATGGCATTCCGACGGCGGCTTATGCGAGTTTCACTGACGTGGCGGCGGCCTCGGATTACATCGCCCAGTTAGCCACCCCCATCGTGGTCAAGGCCGATGGTTTGGCTGCCGGTAAGGGAGTGGTTATCGCGCAAACGCATGAGGAAGCGCTGACTGCCATCCAAGATATGCTGACCGGTGACTCATTCGGCGAGGCGGGAAGCCGTGTGGTGATCGAGGAATTCCTAACCGGGGAGGAAGCCAGCTTCATCGTCATGGCTGACGGCACTCATGCGCTGGCCCTTGCCACTTCGCAAGACCACAAAGCCCGCGATGATGGGGACAAAGGCCCAAATACGGGTGGAATGGGCGCCTATTCGCCCGCCCCGGTGGTGACTCCCGACATTCATCAACGTGTCATGCGTGAAGTCATCGAACCGACTTTGATCGGCATGGCCAAAGACGGCATCCCATATACCGGATTTTTATATGCCGGTTTGATGATTGCCCAAGACGGTACGCCTAAGGTGTTGGAATATAATTGCCGTTTTGGCGACCCGGAAACCCAGCCAATCCTGATGAGGCTGAAAAGCGACCTTGTGGAGTTATGCTTGGCGGCGATTGACGGCAAATTGGATCAAGTCAGTGCGGAATGGGACCCCCGCCCTGCCTTGGGCGTGGTGATGGCGGCAGGCGGCTATCCCGGCCCTTACCGAAAAGGCGATCCAATTGGCGGGTTGCCGGGCCTACCCTCTGAACATACTAAGGTCTTCCATGCCGGAACATGGCATCATGATTTCCACATCGTCACGTCCGGTGGGCGCGTCCTTTGTGTCTGCGCACTGGGCGACAGCGTACCCGAAGCTCAACGCAGGGCTTATGAGGTGGCTGGAAAAATCCGTTGGAAAGGGGCGTTTTACCGCAAAGATATTGGTCACAAGGCCATCGGGAGGCATTAGGCCATGCTGAAAGATTTGTTGACCGCATCGGGATTGAAAAAGTCGGCGGTAATGCCTATTCCAAGTAATGCGCTACCGGGCCGCGAAGAGAAACAGCCAGTGCCGGACAAGCATTTTGTCAACGGTCATCCAATGTCACCGCCTTATCCCGACGGTATGGAAACGGCCTTATTCGCCATGGGGTGTTTCTGGGGGGCGGAGAGGCGCTTCTGGCAACAAGAAGGGGTATACCTGACGGCAGTGGGTTATGCAGGGGGTTTCACGCCCAATCCTACCTATGACGAGGTGTGCAGTGGCTTGACCGGGCATACCGAGGCTGTGTTCTTGGTTTTTAATCCGAAGGTCATTGATTATCGCCAACTGCTCAAAGCGTTTTGGGAATCGCACGACCCGACTTCGGGCATGAGGCAAGGAAATGACCGGGGAACCCAGTATCGTTCGGCGGTTGGCACATATTCGGAACATCAAAAGGCTGATGCGTTGGAATCGCTACAGGCTTACCAAGGACGTCTGGCACAGGCCGGATTTGGGCCTATCACCACCGAGATACTCGATCATCCAAGGTTTTATTTTGCAGAAGGCTATCATCAACAGTATCTGGCAAAAAATCCTAATGGCTATTGCGGACTTGGGGGAACTGGGGTCACTTGTCAAGTTTGATTAAGGCAATTTCTGAAAAAGAACACCCTTTTTAGGCAGTGCTTCAGGAAGCCTTAATGAAATGAGGGCCGTAGGCATTCTCGCTAGTTCCCAAACCGGAAAGGCATTGACGACGGAATTTAACATCAAGGTAAATATAATGAACAAGATTCTTTTACTGATAATATGTCTATCAGCCCTCTCCGGCTGCGCAACTTCACCGATGGGGCGTAGCCAATTGATTATGATGTCTGACAGCGAAATGGATGCCATGGGCAATAAGGCGTTTCTCACATTGGTTCAAAAAACACCCGTGGTGCAAGACCGGCAAGCCAATGCATATGTGGATTGTGTGGCATCAGCCCTGACCCGCGAAGTGGGCGGGCAATGGGAAGTGGCGGTATTCCAAGATAAAGACGCCAATGCCTTTGCTTTGCCGGGAGGTAAGATAGGGGTCAATTCCGGGATGTTAGGCGTGGCCGCCAATCAAGACCAGCTTGCCGCTGTCATCAGCCATGAAGTGTCCCATGTGCTGGCTAAGCATAGCAATGAGCGCATGTCGCAACAATCCGCCACGAAAATAGGTCTCGGGTTAATCCAGGCGGTGGCGAGTACGAAGGGATATGGCAGTTCGGCCATGATGGGAGCTTTAGGCTTGGGAGCGCAATATGGGATATTATTACCCTACAGCCGGATTCAGGAAAGCGAGGCCGATTTAATGGGGCTGGATTTAATGGCCAAAGCGGGTTTTAATCCACAGGAAAGCGTTAATTTGTGGATAAACATGGGCAAGGCAGGCGGCAACCAACCGGCTGAATTTTTATCCACGCATCCCTCCCACGACACCCGCATACAAGACTTGCAAAATAGGATGCCTCAAGCAATGGAACTCAGCAATAAAGCCCATGCTGCGGGGAAAAACCCTCAATGCCAATAATGCCACTCTTCGGCATCCAGTCCACCAAGCAATCCCTGTTTAACCATTGCCTAGGCACTCATCTTTTCACTGTTCATGAATGAAGAACCCTTAATCAGTATTCCCGAACCCGTTACATCTGACAATTCCGCGTGGATGAATTTGCGTTGGTTTTTTGTGCTACGCAATCTGCTGATTTGTGTGGAGGCTTTGAGCGTACTGATCAGCGTCTACGGCCTTGACATACCGCTGCACCAAACCGCTTTGACGGGCATCATCACCTTGCAAGTCAGCCTTAATTTTTACACTTGGCTCAGATTGGATAATGATCGCCCCGTCAAGCCGTCCGAGCTTTGCCTGCAATTAGGCTTGGACATACTGACCATCACCGGCATACTTTACTTCACGGGTGGTGCAACCAACCCGCTCACGTGGTTTTATCTGCTTCCCCTGATTATTGCGGCTATCGTATTACCGCAGACTTTCACCTGGTATCTGGTGATTTTCGCCTCTTCCTGTTATACGATATTAATGCTGTATTACGAGCCTTTGCCGCTCATTATACCGATGACCTTCAACGATGTGGCCTTGCATGATCATCACGTCATGATGGATCATGACGATATTAGGGTTCATGTGTTCGGCATGTGGTTCGGATTTGTATTTAGTGCGGTATTGGTGGCCTATTTCGTCGTCGGCATGGCCGATTCCTTGCGAAAACTCGACCGCAAGTTGTCGAATGCACGTGAACAGTCGCTACGCAACGAGCGAGTCGTCGCGTTAGGAACCTTGGCGGCTGGTGCGGCGCATGAAATGGGGACACCCTTGGGGACTATGGCGATCTTAATCCATGACATGGAGAAGGAATACGAACATTCCCACTCTCAAGAGTTGTACCAAAAGATGAAAATTCTGCGCGAACAAGTGAACCGATGCAAGGCGGCGCTTTCGGTAATGTCCGCCTCGGCAGGTGCCATTCGTGCAGAGTCGGGACGAATCATGCCCATTTCCCGCTATATTGAGGAAATCGTCGCCACTTGGCGTCAACAAGGCTTGGACACCGAACTCGACTATGTGAAGACAGGGTTTGAACCTTCGCCCAATATTCTGGCCGAACGGACCTTGACCCATGCAATAATTAACATAATGAACAATTCTTCCGATGCCTCGCCGCAAGGCATCAAATTACGGGTACGATGGACGATTGAATACGCTATTTTTGAAATATTGGATGAAGGGCCGGGCATTTCACCTGCTATATCCGCCACCTTGGGGAAAGACCCCGTGTCCAGCAAAGAACACGGTCTAGGCGTGGGGCTTTTCTTGGCTTTCGCCGCCATCGAGCGACTGGGTGGTAAAATTAAAATGCAGCCGCGTACAGACAAACGCGGCACTTTAACACGCATCACCCTGCCTGTGACCGGGGCAACTGGAGAAGTTTGAAATGACAATCAAATTGCCGGATCATTCGGAACAACCACGTATGTTGCTAGTGGATGATGATGCAACTTTTTGCATGGTTCTGAAAATGGCAATGCAAAAGAGGGGATTCGAAGTGTTTGTCGCCCATGACCTGGCAACCGGAATTGACTTGGCCGAAACGGCTGTGCCCGAATTTGCCGTCATTGATTTACGCATCGGTCACGAATCGGGGCTTTCTCTAGTCAAGCGGCTTGTCGAATTGGATGATCACACCCGAATCGTCATGTTGACTGGCTTTGCCAGCATTGCCACGGCGGTGGAGGCGATCAAGCTCGGTGCCATTCATTATTTGACCAAGCCGGCGGACGCTGACGAAATTGTGGCCGCCCTGCATAAAGACGGCGGTGACGAAAGCGTGGAAATCAAGGACAAGCCACTGTCAGTCAAGCGCTTGGAGTGGGAGCATTTGCAAAAAATATTGGTGGAACACGACAACAACATTTCCGCCGCCGCCCGTGCTTTGGGAATGCACCGGCGAACCTTGCAAAGAAAGTTGGAAAAACGGCCTGTGAGGAACTGATTACTTGATAAACCACCAGCAACAATGCACAGGACCCCATTTTCTGACACAATGACCCAATCATAACAACCACCGGAGATTTTCCCTATGCCAGACCATGTTTATAAAGTCATTGAACTCGTTGGTTCTTCCTCAGTCAGTTCAGACGAAGCCATTCGTAACGCGATCAGCGAGGCCAGCAAAACCCACTCCCACATCAACTGGTTCCAAGTGGTTGAAACCCGTGGACATGTTGTTGATGGCACTGTCGCCCACTTCCAAGTGGTGGTCAAGGTGGGCTTCAGGCTGGAGGTTTAGCGCCAAGCAACGCGGTCTTGCCCTATGCCTGAGTCATTGGCGCAAAGGCGTACTGGCGGATAACTCGATGCTCCCGCCGGGTTAAATTTTATACGGCTTTTTCTGATACCCATGAGCCTGCTGGAAGGAGAAATCCACATCTGCCTTTTGCATTTGGCACCCTTTAATGACAAGGCCGTCAACCGCTGTTTGTATCTGCTCGACGATGAGGAACGCAACCGTACCGGACGTATCCGCCATTGGGAAACTCGACGCAATTTCGTGCTAGTCCGTTCTGTATTGCGTCTGTTGCTTGGTCGCTGGCTGTCCTGTGAACCTAATTCGATTCGGTTCATGCTTGGCGTTAAGGGCAAGCCTCGCTTGGAAGGAACCGAGCCTGACCAAGGCTTGGTTTTTAACGTGTCACATTCTGGGGATTTCGGATTGATCGCCTTGGCCTGTGACACAGCAATCGGCGTGGATGTGGAACGTTGGCGCACCATGTCGAATCAAGACGACATCGCCAAACGCTGCTTCTCGCCCGACGAACTGGCGCACTGGGATAGGCTACCGCCCGAAAATCAGCAAGAGACATTCTACGCACGTTGGAGCTTCAAAGAAGCATTTGTCAAAGCCACAGGGGAGGGCATCGCATTGGGTTTGGATTCCTGCGTCATCGACCTTTCCGCCCACTCCCCCTGCATGACATCCATCCCTGACCGTTACGGAACGCCGGACGCATGGAGGCTTAAGGAAATCAATGTGGAACACGGCTATAGTGCTGCCATCTGTTATTTCGGGAGCACTCGCAAACTTCTTAACATCGACACGGGGGAATTGGTGAATAATTTGTTTAACCACGTGATTTAAGTTCGAAAACCGTTGAAAAGAGCATACCGCTTCTGTATGCTAGGGAGACTGATAATCAAGCCTAGTCACGGTTGCCAAAAAGTATCTCTTGCGGCTAAAATGAAGGCATGAGAAACAGTTCCAATTAAACCGTCGTTTCCACCTATATGGCGGATTGTAACCGGCTCATATGAGCGTTATTACCAGTTAGTGAGATTTTGTAGTTATGTCACAAGAGCAAAAAGGAACCGTAAAGTGGTTCAATGAAACAAAAGGATATGGTTTTATCCAACGTGAGAAAGGTAGCGATCTCTTTGTCCATTTCAGATCCATCGTCGGCAGCGGTTTCAAAACCCTCAAGGAAGGGCAACCCGTGACCTTCATTGAGATTGAAGGCCAGAAGGGTCCGCAGGCCGATAACGTATCCGTGCTACTGTAAGGCTTCCCCTGTGCTTACCGAAAGCAGGCCACACAGAGTCGGCCTGCTTTTTTCATTATTCCGCAACGGCTATTTGTCCAAGCGGAATCCGGGCCCACTGTACATGTTACCGACACCTTTTTCTGTTTACGTCGGCGATCGGGCCCTTCGATTTTTTCTCAATTCGAGTCCCCCATCCTGATGCAAGACACTGAAACGATTTTCTCTTTTTCCGACCTAGCCCTTTCTCCCTCATTATTGCAAGCCATTCGGGAAATTGGCTATGAAACCCCTTCACCTATTCAAGCCGCAAGCATACCTCCGCTTTTGGAAGGGCACGACCTTCTTGGTCAAGCCCAAACTGGTACCGGCAAAACAGCCGCTTTCGCCTTGCCTATCCTCAACAACATTGATACGTCGCGTCGCGAGCCGCAAGCTTTGGTGTTGACGCCCACTCGCGAACTTGCCTTGCAGGTGGCCGAGGCATTCCAAAGTTATGCCCGTCACTTGCCTGATTTCCATATCTTACCCATTTATGGCGGGCAAGGAATGGATACCCAGTTGCGGCAACTGAGACGAGGCGTCCATGTCATCGTAGGCACGCCCGGTCGAGTGATGGATCATATGCGGCGTGGTACGTTGAGTCTTGCCGGACTGACCACGCTGGTGCTGGACGAAGCCGACGAAATGTTAAAAATGGGCTTCATTGACGACGTGGAATGGATACTTGAGCAATCCCCACCCGAGCGCCAAATTGCCCTTTTCTCTGCCACATTGCCTGAAGTGATTCGCAAAGTGGCAAGACGGCATTTGCGCGACCCCAAGGAAGCTAAAATTGAAAACAAGACGGTCACGGTGGAAGCTATTTCCCAACGCTACTGGCCAGTCACAGGTACCAACAAGCTGGATGCATTGACCCGCATCTTGGAGGTCGAAGATTTTGATGCCATGCTCATTTTTGTACGCACCAAAATCGCCACAGAGGAACTGGCCGAGAAGCTGGAAGCACGAGGTTATTCGGCAGGGGCGCTGAATGGAGACATGAGCCAAGCGCTTCGTGAAAAGACGGTTGAGCGGCTAAAGAAAAAATCCTTGGATATTGTGGTTGCCACCGACGTGGCTGCGCGTGGATTGGACGTAGACCGTATTAGCCATGTGGTCAACTATGACATACCCTATGATACCGAGGCCTATATTCACCGAATCGGCCGAACTGGTCGCGCAGGACGGAAAGGTCATGCCATTCTTTTTGTAGCCCCTCGTGAACGCCGGATGTTGGGAGCCATTGAAAAAGCCACTCGACATCGGATTCGGGAGATGCACTTGCCCACCCGAGAAGACATCGCCGAACGTAGGGTGGAGCAATTCAAGGAGTTGGTGATGAACACATTGGAGGCGGAAGAATTGAGCTTCTATCGCGAATTTGTCCAAAAGCTTGGCAAGGAACAGAATCTAGCCCCGCTTGACATCGCTTCTGCACTGACTTTCCTTGCGCAGAAAGACCGTCCCTTGATTCCCGTCGAAAAGTTTACTCAGTCCGATCACCATGACGATGGACGAGACAACAGGAGACGTGCAGAACGAACTGAGCGCCCTGACCGAGGAGAACGTCCAGAACGCTTCGACCGTGGCGAACGATCAGATAGGGGCGGCGAACGACGTGAAAGGCCGCCACGTGAATTTGATGCATCAGGCACACTGTACCGTATTGAGGTTGGGCGAAACGACGGGGTCGCCCCCAAAGACATCGTCGGTGCCATTGCCAATGAGTCAGGCATTTCTGGAAAGTCTATCGGTCATATTAAAATTTATGACGATTTCTGTACTGTCGGTCTTCCCGCCGATATTCCACAACAAACATTGAAACGCATGGAACGAATCTTTATCATGGGCAAACCGATCAATATAACGCTCTGGACAGGTGATCCTCCGCCTGCAACCTATGCCAAACGTCGGACTTATCCGCCCAAACGGGAAGAAGAGTAAACTCCCCCTTCCCCGTCGGAACTGCCGTCGGGGATCTAACCGGCAATCACAAAGATGCCTGTTTTTGCTGATGCCATATGTTTCACTATTTTAATGAAAAGGTAAAAATAACATGAAAGCCTTGATTCAATTAAAGTTAGTCTGGTTTCTTGCGATCCTGCTGTTTGGCCTGCAAGGGTGTGCCACCATGAGCCCAAGCGAAATCAACCAAAAGCGCGTCGAAACCCGCGCCATGGCGGATCAAACCTTGAAGCTAGTGACGCAACAATATCCCGCAGCCAAGTCACTGCTTAAAAAGTCATCCGGCTACGCGGTATTCAGCAATTTTGGCTTCAAAATCATGTTTGGAGGCAGTGCCAGAGGTTCTGGGCTTGCGTTTAACAACGCCACCCAGCAAACGACATTTATGAAGATGATTGAATTACAGCCCGGTTTCGGGTTTGGTGCCCAAAAGTTTAAAGTTGTCTTTATCTTTGAAAACCAGAAGGCATTTAATGATTTCGTGAACTCTGGTTGGGAATTTGGCGCAAACACAGCGGCTTCCATAAAAAGTGACACTCAAGGCGTCGGTGGCGAGTTGGGTGCGGTGGTTTCCCCCGGCGTCCACATGTATCAACTCAGTGAAACCGGTGCAATCGTCGGCATCAGCCTCACGGGTGCCAAATATTATAGGGACGATGATTTAAATTAACCGGTTTAATCTTTGGAATTAAGTTAGCGGCATGGTCGGTTGGTTGATTATCCCACTCAAGCTATGGAAGCTGGGTGGGGGAAGCATATAAAAAAATATTTGAGCTAACTGATGTTGCGCATGGATGTGAAAACGGAGCGTCAAAGTTTGCATTGACAGGCGAAGCAAGCTTTGACGCTCCAATCATAGGCCACTGCGTAACATCAGTTAACTAAGCGATAACGTTGGTGGGATTAATCTTATCCGACCCAAAAACCACTTCGCCCTAATCGCCATTCACAGAAAAACCTGTCTCTGGCTTCTGATCTCGCAAAAGTAAGTTGCGAACCGCTTCCATCGGCGACAAGCCTTCATTCAAAATCCGGTAAACTTGCTCGGTGATGGGCATATCCACACCGTGGGCCTTCGCCAAACGATGGATAACACCAGCCGTCAACACCCCCTCTATCTCTTGGCCAATTTGCCCGGCCACAACCTCCTTGGACAAACCCTTGCCCAACCCCAAACCGAAACGGCGGTTACGCGACTGATTGTCGGTGCAGGTCAAAATCAAATCGCCAACACCCGCCAGCCCCATTAAGGTTTCTGGTTTACCGCCTAGAGCCAAACCCAAGCGCATCATTTCTGCCAAGCCCCGGGTGATCAATGCAGCCCGTGCATTGGCAGCGAAGCCCAAACCGTCCGCCATGCCCGCAGCAATAGCCAAAACATTCTTGGTAGCCCCACCCAATTGAACCCCTATCACGTCGTCGGTGGTATAGGCGCGAAACTGGGTATTGTGCAACATCCCGGCTATTTCACGGGCAAACTCTTGAGATTTAGAAGCGACTGTGATGGCCGTTGGTAGGTTGTTGGCGACTTCGCCGGCAAAAGTAGGGCCTGATAACACTGCCGATGGAGTGTTGGTCCCAAGGGTTTCGGCGATGACTTGATGGAGCATTTTTCCACTACGACATTCCAAACCCTTAGTGGCCCATGCGATCTTAGGGATGGAATGCAAATGGGGTTGTAGTTTGGGCAACAGATCACGGAAGGCGTGACTAGGCACGACGATTAGCAGGACTTGGGAAGCCTTGACTGCAACCGCCAAGTCAGCAGTAACGGCAAGATTGCCTGGAAAGAACACGCCGGGTAAATATCGCTGGTTGCAACGGGACTCGCTTAAGGCCGCGACATGCTTGGCATCTCGTGCCCATAGCGTGACCTCGTGCCCGTTTCGTGCGAGCAACAAGGCCAACGCCGTTCCCCAAGAACCCGCCCCGAACACCCCAACCGATTTAGACATGGGCTAAAGCGTAAGGACAGGATCAGTTCAAGGTATTGGAAGTTTGATTATTTTGTTGTTGCATATGCTGCATATAGAGCGCATCGAAATTCACCGGCGCCAGTAGCAAGGGAGGGAATCCGCCTTTGATTACCAAGTCGGATACGGCCTCGCGAACATAGGGGAAAAGGACGGTTGGACAATAGCTACCAATCATGGGTGCCAATTCTTCTTCAGAAAACCCGATGATGGTGAAAACACCCGCTTGGGTGAGTTCGGCCAGATAGGCGGTCTTCTCTTCAAGTTTGACAGTGACGGTGACCGTCAGGCCAACTTCATATAGCCCATTTTCCAAACCTTGGGCATTGCTTGCCAGATTGAATTCGACTTTTGGTTCCCATTGTTGGGTGAAAATCACCGGTGAATTCGGTGTTTCGAAAGAAACATCCTTGATATAAAGCTTTTGGATGATGAACTGTTTTTCCTGGGTTTCTTCTGCCATTTTTAATTCTCGTGAGTGGGTTACTTTTTGTGTTTTTTAACGAGGGGGAGTTTTCGGTCTTGCCAAGTCAATATGCCCCCTTCTAGATAATAGACTTGGCTGAAACCTTCCTTGACTAATTGCTTGCAGGCTTCCTTGGAACGTGTGCCTTGCTGGCAATAGACTAGGACGGGGGCACTTTTATGCGCTTCAAATTCGTAAAATCTTTCTTTAAGTCTGCCTACGGTGATGTGGTGTGCGCCTTCAATGTGCCCCTTGGCAAATTCGTGGGGCTCTCTTACGTCAATGACGATTGTTTGATCATGATTTAAAAGTTCGACTGCACGCGCAGGAGTTGCCAGTTTGTATTTACGGGTCAAGGTGTCGTACAAATCATGTAGCAGCAAAGTTGTTACAATGAAGAAACCGCTGCTCAACCAAAAATTATTGTTAATGAACTGTAATATCCGTTCAATTTCCATTCATTTGCCTTCGTTAAGTTTGCATGGATTTCAGCATATTACGAAATCCTAGATATAGTATTTATTTTGAAATATTTCCCTTGTTACGCCAAATTTGTCAACTCCTAGTTAATTTGGTGTTTTCAGATGCCGCACAAGATAGGCCAGCTACCGCTGGCTGGGCTAATTGCTTAGTGGCCCCCCTAAAGGTTTATATTTGTCTTTTTGCCGCCAACGAGCCATTCGGCGCGACTAACAAACCAAAAACCGTTACAATAGTGAACAGGACTGACACAATCCTTGAGTACAAAGCATCAATTATAGCCGTTCTACTCAGACTGACAGTGATTTAAGATTGCCCGCTAATTATACTTTAGAATGGGCATTGTCCTAAACCCACGGGCGGTTAATTTTTAAATTCAGAGGTTGATTCGGGTGACAAGGCGGGTAGAAATTAGCATCCGGGTAATCGGTTGCTAGCGCCCTGTTCGTATCGTCCGCTTTTTTGACAGGCAATGTGGCATTGTGTTCAACGGATCAAGAAAACACAATCCTCCTTAGCCATGTGATAATCTATTGTTAATTGGATTGACACTACGCACATTCCTCATAGCAAACCATGCTTCAAGATGGTCTAAGTCCAGCTGTAGAGGCCGGGGTGGTTTTATGTGTGCGCCTTAAAATAAAGACACGCTCTCGAATGGGAAGCAGGAATTTGCCCATGCGAGCCAATGGTATGAATTGATGGTTGGGTAAACAACGAAATTCGGCCGGCAGGCCAATCACTATGCATTGACGGTAAATACTCATGTTGAATCAAAAAAATCTTCTCCTAATCGCCTTGGGGGCCGCAATGGGTGGCCTAATAGTCATCGGCGGCAATGCATTCGCCGAACGCGAGGCTGCGGAGTCGACAACGATTCCTTTTGAAGGCTTAAAGACATTCTCCGAAGTATACGGTCGTATACGCCAGGATTATGTAGAACCTGTACCTGATAGCAAATTGCTTGAAGACGCCATCCGAGGCATGTTGACGGGGCTAGACCCCCATTCCTCATACCTTGACCAAGAACAGTACAATGAACTGAAGGTTGGCACCACGGGTCAATTTGGAGGGCTAGGGATAGAAGTAGGCATGGAAAACGGCTTCATCAAGGTCATTTCCCCGATTGACGACACCCCGGCGCAGAAAGCCGGCATCAAGGCTGGAGATTTGATCATACGTTTGGATGACAAACCCGTAAAAGGAATGAGCCTGAACGATGCCGTCAAGAACATGCGTGGCGAACCAGGCAGCGAGATTTCGCTTACTGTGGTGCGTGAGGGAGTTGAACAGCCGCTGAAAATAAAACTTGTCCGTGACATCATCAAGGTTAAAAGCGTCAAAAGCCGCATACTGGAAGACGGTTATGGCTATGTGAGGATCAC
This sequence comes from uncultured Methylococcaceae bacterium, assembly GCA_903911305.1. Lineage (GTDB taxonomy): Bacteria > Pseudomonadota > Gammaproteobacteria > Methylococcales > Methylococcaceae > Methylumidiphilus. The sequence continues at coordinate 19,880 of CAIWDB010000117.1, forward strand.
CAGCTTCCAATCTAGGACAAGCGAAAGCATGGTGGAGGCGATAAACGACCTGAAAAAAAATGGCGAATTGAAAGGACTGGTCTTGGATTTGCGTAACAATCCGGGCGGGGTGTTGAATGCAGCAGTTTCGGTAAGCGATGCATTCTTGGACAATGGCCTTATTGTTTATACAGACGGACGAATCGAAGACTCAAAAATGAAATTTAATGCTACGCCAGGCGATATCTTAAAAGACGCCCCTATGGTAGTGTTGATTAATGCCGGTTCGGCATCAGCCTCGGAAATCGTGGCGGGTGCCTTGCAAGATCAAAAACGTGCAATCATCATGGGTGAAAAAACATTTGGCAAGGGATCGGTGCAAACCATTTTGCCGACCAGCAATGGCGGCGCGGTGAAATTGACCACAGCGCGCTACTACACGCCGTCCGGCCGATCCATCCAAGCCGAAGGCATTACCCCGGACGTGCCGATTTCCAAGCTTAAACTGGAAGCCGTCTCACAATCCGAATTTGGCCCAATAAAAGAGTCTGACCTGGTTAACCACTTGAGCAATGAAAAGTCCACCAAAAAGGGAGAGCAAAAATCGGACGACAAATCCGAAGATGCCCTTGCCGTGCAAGACTACCCGCTCAACGAAGCGTTGAACCTTCTCAAGGGGATTAACATTGTCAAGCAGACCAAGAAATAAAATGAATGAGGAAAAATGCAGTTAGAATCCATTTTGCAATCGTATGCACGCTATGCGCCGGTATATGACCATACGTTCGGTTGGCTGCTGAGTTTTCGCGGTCGTTCCATGGCGGCCGGGTTTACCAACCATAGCCCCGGCAAAATTTTAGAGGTAGGCGTGGGGACAGGCATCAGTCTGCCTTATTATCGGCACGAACATCAAGTCCATGGAATTGACATTTCCCCGCACATGCTGGATAGGGCGAAAAAACGGGTTCACCGCAAACGGTTAGGCAATGTCACCCAATTGACCATCATGGATGCGCGCAAGCTGCAGTTTGCCGACAATACTTTTGATTCGGTTGTGGCTGCTTATGTAATGTCCGTGGTGCCTGAGCCGGAAAAAGTCATCAGTGAGATTGAGCGTGTCTGCAAGCCAGGCGGCGATGTGATCATAGTCAATCATTTCGCGGCGGAAAAGGGTGTCCGCAGGGGAGTTGAGAAGATGCTTGCGCCTTTGTCAAACAAATTAGGCTGGCGTCCCGACATGCCGGTGGAGGATATATTGTCGCATACACATCTGTATGAAGTTTCTCGCCACAACCTCCCACCGATGGGATTATTTACATTGTTGCACTTAAAGAAAGGCGTATAAGTCTGCTTGGCATGGCGCGAATGGTGCGTATGTATCCACGCGCCTTGCTTAGTTATCGAAATTAAGTGTCTGTTTACATTAACAAGCTATGCTCTGGTACCTACTTACTTTCGGCAAGCTTGAATGTTACAATTTTGCTCCAATGAGTGTTCGTAGTAAGAGATGCCACCTACCCACAGTGTAACCGGAGAATTTACCCACGCTTTTGAAATCAAAAGCGGACCCGTCAACCTGCCTTTGCTGAAGCTTCTTTCCGATGATGTGGGAGCCATATCTGCACAACTTCGGCAAAAGATTAGACAGGCACCCGATTTTTTTCGAAATGCGCCGATGGCAATTGACATTCACAGCATTGCCGATGCCTCTGATAATATTGATTTCATTGCGTTGGTTAGGATTATGCGCGATTACGGCTTGATACCGGTTGGGCTTTGTGGAGGGCAAGAGCGGCATAATCAAGCCGCGCAATCGGTGGGTTTGTCAGTGTTGTCCTTGGCTCGCCACGAGCAACCGCCGTCTCCGCCACAAGTTTCAGAAACACCAAAATCCAAATCGCCACCCGCAGAAATGCATAGCAAAATAATCGAGCAGCCTGTTCGGTCAGGCCAGCGCATTTATGTCGCTGCTGGCGACTTGGTGGTGATGTCCCAAGTTAGCGCAGGAGCTGAAATAATGGCTGACGGCAATATTCATGTCTATGGGACGCTGCGCGGACGCGCTCTCGCGGGTGTGCAAGGCAATCTTGAAAGCCGTATCTTCTGCCATGACTTACAGGCGGAATTAGTGTCCGTCGGCGGACACTACAAAATCAGTGAAAACATTGACGACTCCTTACGCGGAGTGCCTGTGCAAATATTTCTTCAAGACCAATCATTAATTATTCAAAGGCTCTAGACGCTTTAACATAACGGGAGGATCAGTGGCACGAATCATTGTAGTAACTTCGGGAAAAGGCGGCGTCGGCAAAACCACCACCAGCGCTGCAATATCCATGGGACTGGCGCTAAAGGGGCATCGCACAGCGGTCATAGACTTTGACGTGGGACTGCGCAACCTAGACTTGATTATGGGGTGCGAACGTCGCGTCGTGTATGACTTTGTCAACGTCATCAATGGCGAAGCCACCTTAAACCAAGCATTAATAAAAGACAAACGGTGCGACAAGCTGTTCATACTGCCCGCCTCCCAAACCCGTGACAAAGAGTCCTTGACTGTCGAAGGCGTGGGTAAGGTGTTGGAAGATTTGTCCAAGGATTTTGATTACATAGTTTGCGATTCACCCGCCGGTATTGAAAGGGGGGCGACTTTAGCGATGTATTATGCCGATGATGCTATTGTAGTCACCAACCCCGAGGTATCCTCAGTCCGTGATTCAGACCGGATGTTGGGCATACTAGCCAGCAAATCCCGGCGGGCCGAACAAGGTGAAGAACCAATCAAGGAATATTTGCTGTTAACCCGATATTCGCCCCAACGGGTCAAGCTCGGGGAGATGCTCAGTGTAGAAGATGTGCAGGATATTTTATCCTTGCATTTGCTCGGCGTAATCCCGGAATCGAAAGCGGTTTTGACGGCTTCCAACTCGGGTGTGCCGGTGATACTGGACGATAAGAGCGACGCTGGACAAGCCTTCTCCGACGTGGTTCGCCGCTACTTAGGCGAACATGTGACGCACCGTTTTATAGACCTCGAAAAGAAGGGCCTTTTCAATAGGCTATTCGGAGGTTAACCATGGGACTTTTAGATTATTTTCGTAGCACCCGCCAACCGACCGCTTCCATTGCAAAGGAACGCTTACAAATTTTGGTTGCGCATGAGCGTTCGGAACGTAACAAGCCGGATTATCTTCCGATGTTGCAGAAGGAATTGTTGGAAGTTATTCGCAAATACGTCAATGTTGACCAAGATGCCATATCGGTGACAATGGAGCAGGATGACAACCGTGAGATTCTTGAACTGAACATCATTTTGCCAGACGATAGCCAACGAAAGAAACCGAAACGTTCTTAATTAGTGTTGGAATCCCCTCATGCTTGAAGTTGTTCAAATCCCCGTTCTGCATGATAATTATATCTATCTCATCCACGAACCCAACGGCTGGGCGACGGCGGTCATAGACCCGGCCGTTGCAGAACCCGTGCTGCAAACCTTGGAAGAAAAAGGCTGGAAGTTAACCCATATCCTCAATACCCATCACCACGGCGACCATGTTGGCGGCAATATCGAATTGAAACGGAAAACGGGGTGCGCTGTTGTAGCCATGGCGAGGGACAAGGAACGTATACCTGGCATTGATATCGAAGTTTCAGAAGGGGACATAATCGGGCTTGGCCATGCCGAGGCAAAAGTCTTGGATGTGCCTGGTCACACCAGTGGACATATTGCGTTTTGGTTTGCCGAGGAATATGCATTATTCTGCGGTGACACACTATTCGGTTTGGGATGCGGTAGGCTATTTGAAGGACACGCCAAAGAAATGTGGTCATCACTAGAAAAAATCCGGGCTTTGCCTCTATCGACTCGCATTTATTCTGCCCATGAATATACCCAAGCCAACGGGCGTTTTGCCTTGCAGATGGAACCGGAAAATCAAGCCCTTCAGCAGCGCATGGAACAAATAGCCAAGTTGCGCTACCTAGGCTTGCCTACGGTTCCGTCCCTGTTGGAAGATGAATTGGCGACCAATCCATTTTTGCGTCCGCATAGTCCAGAAATACGCCGACGATTGGGTTTAAGCAAAGCCGCCGATTGGCAGGTGTTCGCGGAAATTCGGCATAGAAAAGATAGTTTTACGTGATAAGTTGTATGCAGCATAAACTGCTATATTTAACTTGAACGTTAATTTGTAACAGCTAGCCGATTTAATATCGCCCCACTCTTTTATTCAATTTGTTTGTAGGTTTCTGCGTAAAACTAAAATGTTCGAGTTGCTAAAGGGTAGCCATCGCTGAAATGGATATTCCCTATGCACTGTATAGTTAGGAATTGACCCAAACGCAACAATATATTCGTCATCACGAACCCACCAATAGCTATTCTCTATTCTAGGTTGGTAACGAGCGTCATAAGTGTAACTACCATTAAATTCATAACCCCCATCAATGTGATTAGGGCTTATCTTGTCTACTTCCATTAAGTTGTGCAATGCAACCCACCGGATTCTATTCCATGAAATATAATCATGTGTGGCAGCAACTGAGAACACCAAATAAATAAGAAGTAAAATGTAAGATAATACTAGCCTAGTATTATTGGATGGTGGGGGTTCTTCATTTTTTTCACTAGCATTTAATAATATGTAAATAGGAATAAATAGTAAAAGATAACGATCAAATAATTGAACCTTACTTGCTACTAATAAAATAATAGCACAATATGCTATGCTCGTTACGGAAAAAAAATAATATGGCCATGTGTTTGTCCGGCTGATTGGGTCTGAGAATTTATTGAGGGTACTGAAAGTCATAAAAACCACTTGATATAGAACTATACTAGCAGCAATCACAGATAATATAGTTGCCGCTACCCAGAATGTAGATATTTCAATTGGAATATTCGGATTATTGATATTTAATAAAAAAGTATCGCGTAGAGTCAATGGGCCCATGCCTGATTCGATTAGCACATTGATTGTTGAAGGCATATTTCTTTCTTTATTGCAAGATAATCCTAAAAATAATATTAATAGGATAAAAAAGGCAACTTGTATGACTTTTGGCCACTTCCCTATGATTTCCCTTGGCCGACAAGAAAAAAAATAAAATACAATGGGGGCAAGAAAGAATCCAACGTAAATAGCTATATTATATCCTTCATCTACCATTGTCTGAGAAAATTTATCAATTGTATCTGGTAACAACTCCCCGATTGACCTGTGTATACTTAATTTTGGCATACGATCAGTATTGACTATCCAATTTTGATAGGCAAGGTGGAGAAAAATACCAATCAGTAATGGCAAAAATGCTTTTATTAAGTTAATTATCCTATAACCATTTTGGATAAGATATGCAATTGCAAAAGCAATCAGCACCACTATGCCAAATTGCCGGACAAGTATAGCGGTAAAGGAGAAAAAAAGCCCGAAAGTAATATCCGTTAATAAGTGGTACTTAAACCAACGAACCAAAAAGAAAAAAGTAATAATTACAAGGGCTAAAAAAGGTACATCGGTCATAAAGGTGTTTGAAAGACCGAAATACAAGGGGTTTACAACGAGGACCAATGCACCTAACATGGAACTATGGCGTTTGCCACCTAGTTCCCTAGTGATTAAGTATAAAGTTATGACCCCGAGCAAGCCAATAACTAGGGTGGAGACTCTTAGTGCAGTAAATGAAAAACCAAAAGGCACACAGAATAAATACCCCCAATACACTTGTGGGCCAACATTTGCGCTAGATTCAGCAGAAAACTTAAAAATGCCAGTTTCTAAAATTGACTTGACTACAGAAGCATATACCCAGTCATCATTTAAAGGAAAATCACCAATTGGGTTAACAATTATTGCCATCATTGACCATAATACGGTAATGATAAATATGTTTAATATATCAGTTTTAGTATTGTATGGAATTTTGTGATCAGCCAGAAATGTGTAGAATATTTTAGACATTACAAAATCACAAGGTAATATTGTCATTAAAAATACATGCAACACTTACTACATGGGCTATAAGGGAGACTTTTCGTCTCTGGAAACATAAACACGAACTTTAAGTAATGGGTCTATGCCCGGTAAGAGTTGATAGTTCTCGCGAATATAGCGTTCGATTGACGGGTTGGTTGCTTCAAAAAGTAAATCTTTGCGGTTATCCAACAGATTGTCATGGATAACTGCAAAACCAATGTTCGCAGATTTTATTCGCATAATTTCTTTCTGCTGAACAGATTCTTCTCGCAAAGAAGTGAAATAAATTTCCCAAGTAGGGGATTTTTTTTGCATTACTGCATACGCACCAGGCCAGAAAGGGGCAGAAAAGAAAAGGCGGCCATTTGATGCAAATTTTGTATTAAGTTCATTTAGCAAAGTTATTTGCGATGCGTTTTCTCTACTAACTTTTAAAACGTCTCCGTTGATATTAACGATTTCCGTTTTATTTTTATCGCTAAATAATTGATAGTAGGCTTGAGAGGAAACCATGGTTAATACGCTTACTACGAATAAAACAACAATTACGCTATGACGATATTGCTTGGATATTGCAGATGGAAAAGTGATTATGCCAAATAAAAATGGAAAAATGCCAAGTGCTAGATGGACTAAGTCAGCCCTTGCAAATGCATAATGCGCATAGGGCAACATCAATAAGCTAGATGAAATGAAAACAGGGTTGGCTTGAAATTTTCTATCGTGTCGCTTTAATACTAAATATCCAATTGAAAATATGATGATGATAGGGATCAACATAAAAATAATCCCAGTAAGTATCTCACTTGATGATTCTATCCAAGGCGTTCCTTCAAAATGAGCCCACCAAGGTCGGGGCCAAGGCTTTGTTATGTTGGTTGAACCAGTCGAAATAAGTAACCTTATCATATCAATATTTGCATCCATAAAACCCGGAATCACCAGCAAACAGATGAGCATTGGCAAGTATCCAATAAAAACCCCCAACCCCCAAGCCATCACTGCCGTGAATCTTGTTTGCCCTCTTCGAATCCATGCCAAATAACAAAAGGCACCAATGCTTCCAAAAATTCCATATAGTCCATGATTCCTTCCAATAATAGCTGCAATGCCCACAATCAAGCCACAAAGAAAATATCGTTTGATACTTGGATAATCAATTAGATAAGCAAAACTAGCCAATAATATAATACAAGCGAAAAAATCAGAAACTTTAAAGTCTGGAGTCATCCATAACAAAAATGTGCAGGAAAGCAATAATAATTCTATCAAGTTGAGCTGTTTTTGTTTCCAATCAGTAAGTTTGATGGCAATTATCAAAGTCAATGATTGTAAGGCTGCGTTGGAAATGCGCAGGGCTAATATACCGTTACTACCCAGCAATTTCATAATGCCTGCTGCCCAGCAGTATCGTCCAATATCGTAAGCAATAAAATCTCGAATTGGTACCTCACCCAATAGTAACCTTTGTGTTCCATACCATAGGTAACCCTCATCCCAAAGACTGATACCCATATTACCCTGTATGGCATAGACTATCCAAGGAAACAATGCAACTATAAAAATAACTATGGTGTTACGGTAGGAGTTATGTAGATCAATAGCTTTCATTATCAACTATTTTCTTGATTAGTATGCTTAATCGAAATTAATACGCTCAGCTTCAATTACCAGTGGCATATTTCGAACATGCGTATGAATGGAGCCTATATATTCTCCAAGCATACCGATAAAAAATGATTGAATCCCACCAAAGAAAAAAATTCCGATTAGAATCGGTGCGATACCAAGCTGAAAGGAATCCCAAAATATTAATTTAGCTATAAAAAACACGAAAGCTGAGAAAAAGCTTATAATAGAAAGCAAGAAACCACCCATAGCCATTAGCCGTAAGGGGACTTTTGAGTGATTTGTGATTCCCAACATCGCTATGTCATACAGCGTATAAAAGTTATTACTGCTGATTCCACGCTTACGACGAGGTTGCTTGAAAGGCACTGTGGCAATAGGATAGCCAATTTCACATAGCAAACCGCGAAAATAGGGATAAGGATCCTTGACTGTCTTCAAGATGTCGATGACTTGCCGATCAAATAGGCCAGCCCCTGTTGCATTCTGAATAAGTGGAACTTCAGATATCGTGGAAATAAGTCGATAATAGGATCTCCTTATAACGAACATAAAAGGAGATTCTTCACTTTCAGGCTTAACCGCTAATACAATCTTGTACCCTGTTTCCCATTGCTTTATAAGATCCTCAATCATCTCGGGAGGGTCTTGTAAATCGGATGAAATTAGTACACAGGCATCTCCGTTAGATTGCAACAAGGCATAATAAGGAGACCGAATATGACCAAAATTCCTCACATTGACAATGAGCTTGACATGTTTATCCTCTGCGATAATTGCCTTAATTCTCTTTACGGTATTGTCTGTTGAGCAATTATCAATATATATATGTTCATAACCATAAGGAATCTTTTTCATCGTGTCAGCAATTCGTCTGTATAGCTCTTCGACGTTTTCTTCCTCATTAAAACAAGGTGTCACAATGCTAATTAATTTAGACATGATTAAATACAAACCTCTTATTCAAAATAAACGCCAGCACCGCCATAGGAAAAATCAAAATGGCACCGCCAATGTAGGGGGAGTATCCTATATGAGAAAAAAACTTAATACCTAAAGCGTTTAAAACGTAGGTAATCGAATAAGTTACAAAAAATTTATAGATCAAACTATTGTTATGTGATCCAAAAACCAGTTTTCCTGTGCTTTTGAAGTTGAATAATATTCCTATAAGAGTCGCCATAAGCAAAGCTAATGAATAGTGCAGTCCCAAAAACAAAAAAAAGGCAAAACAACTATAGCCAAACAGAGTATTGAGGATTCCAACCAATAAAAACTTCTGAAATTGTAAAAAGGTGGGGTTAGAGTGCAAATATACTCTAAGGTTTGTTACTTTATATTCCATTGATTAATCATTAATTCTGATTCGGATAAAACGGTGTCTAGCGATGTTTTTGTAGGTGTAAAGCCCAAGGCTTCAGCCTTATAATTCTTTGAATAATAGTTCACCTTTTGGCCTGTGGCATTGATGCCAATGGGTATATTTCTAGTTTCATACTTTAAACCAAATTTTTCTTGCATTGCCGATAGTAAGGTAAATTTATCAATTGGGGCTTTGGTGTAACAGTCGAATGCATCATTAGTTGCTTCCGCTGAGAGTATGACTGAAATTAATTGATGAAAATCATCAGGGCCGATGTAATCTCGGATTATATTGTCAGAAGATGTTGTCAAGATTTCATGGGTTTGGATGGCCCTTATAATATCGGTTATAAGGAATCTTTCTGCAATATTCTGTGTGGGGCTCACATAGCTAAATACTCGAATGTCAACAATTGATAAATGCGCGAGTGATCGATGGCGACATTCTGCGTAAAGTTTGGCTATGGCATACCAGTCTTGTGGCATGGGGTTATTGATCGGTATCTTGGCCTTTGAGTATTGATCAACGGGTTCATCGAAGCATGAACCATACACCGCGCCGCTGCTGAGAAAAAGGTATCGGCAACTGGGGTAATGCCGCAGATATTCTAAGATATATTGGTCAAATTCCGCTGTCACTTCGAAAATTGATGCGCCCATAGCTTTAATTTTCATGGGGTTTCCAGCCCCGATGAAATTGATGATGGCATCAAATTCAACTGCCTTGCCAAGGCCAAAGCAGGACAGGTTGGCTACTTTATATCCATGATCGGACAAACCAAAGACTTCCAACCACTGCCCAACTATCTCCGGTTGTCGGGCATAGAGAAATAAATCATGAACTTTATGCTTAGAGAACGATACGACCAAATCTTTAGCTATCTGGCTGGTGGCACCGAGTATCGCAATCCGCATTTTTTAGTTACCGATTAAGAAGCCATGAATCTGTTGCTTGATCGCTTCAACATCCAAACCGTGTTCCTTTAGCAAATATTCATAACTTCCACAATAACGCGAGAATCGATCCCGAACGCCAACTCTGAATATCCTAACTGGCGCAAACTCAGATGAAAGCTCAGCTATGGTGGAACCTAACCCCCCTAGAACGGAGTGCTCTTCTATCGTCACGATTGCGCGAGCGTGTCTACAGATATCAGTCACCTGTTCAGCATTAATTGGTTTAATAAATGGTACACTCCAAACAGTTGCGTCAGGGTATGCTTCAGTCGCAATCTCCATTGCTGTGCATAGCATTGATCCCGTGGCGATAAATGCTAGATTCTCTGCCATGCTGCCGGATTTAACCTGAAATAAATCGCCATAATTAACTTGAGGTTTGGATGCATGAACATCCCCGCGGTCAGATTTTCCCATGCGCAAATAGACCGATGATTTTGATTGGTACGCCATTTCCATGCACACCGTCACTTCAAAACGATCACCCGGCGAATAGACCGACAAGTTGGGTATTGCACGGGTACACGCAATGTCTTCTGTCGATTGGTGACTTGTACCTAAATGGCTATAGACAAAACCAGCCCCATCACCAATGAAAATGACGGGTAATTTATCATGCGCCACATCAAGCTTGATCTGTTCGACTACCCGTATAGGGATAAAGGCACTCAAACCATAAACGAATGGCCTAAACCCCGCCCGTGCCAGACCGGCCGCCATGCCAACCATGTTTTGTTCGGCAATTCCTGCATTGATATATTGTTTAGGGCATTCTGAGCGGAAGTCATCAAACAATGCATAGCCATGATCGCCCGTGAGGAGCAGGATGTTAGGATCGGCCTTAGCGAGACGCACTAATGCTTCTGAAAAAGCGTCTCTCATTTAATACCCTCGGTTATTGCACGCAAGGCCATTGCGTAGGTTTCAGCGTTAAGCCTTGTGTAATGCCAGATGTTGTCATGCTCCATAAAAGGAACCCCTTTGCCTTTGATAGTCTTGGCAATCAGCGCTTTCGGTGATTTCGATTTGCTTTCAGTAAGATTGGTGATGGCATCGTCAATAGCGGTTTCATCATGACCATCTATTGTCATCGCAACGAATCCAAAACTCTCAAATTTGGATTGCACTGAACCTAGTTTGAGCACTTCATCTGTGCTTCCCATGGCCTGAAAGCCATTTTCATCCACAATCACCATGAAATTTTCCAAGTCATGGTGGGCCGCAAACAGGGCACCCTCCCAAATGGGTCCTTCATTAATTTCACCATCGCCCACCAATGCATAGGTTTTCTGGTCAGTCCCCCGTAATTTTGCGCCCATCGCCAAACCGACTCCGACCGAAAACCCATGACCCAAGGAACCTGATGTCACTTCCAAACCATTGACTAGCGAATCGGACAATCCTTTTAGCTCACTACCGTCAGAGAAATAGCCCGAAAATGCGTCATCTTTGAGCCATCCTAGTTCTCGCAGACACGCATATTGAGCCATAACCCCATGGCCCTTGCTTAGGACAAGATAATCGCGGTTTGCGGCGAGCGGATCGTTCCCAGGGTAGCGCAAATGCTTTCTATACAATACAGCCAACAGTTCAATGATCGAAAATGCACACCCGATGTGAACAGTGGAACCTGCGTAGGCCATCTCAAGCACGGTTTTACGGAGGGTTTTTGCATTAAACATTTTAGCCTGTGCATTCATCTTATTCGCCGATTCATGAATTGCCCTTGAAAAAGCTCTCGATTTTGCTGGCGGAGAAATCTAACATTTCTACTGATAAACTTGGCTGCACCCCAATCCAAAAAGTATGATTCATGATGGTATCGGTGTTGGTCAGTTCGCCACTGATGCGGAAATTCCGCCCCATCATATAAGGTTGGCGGGTCAGGTTTCCAGCAAACAATAACCGCGTTCCGACTTTGTGCGCATTTAGATGATTGAGCAAATCAACCCGGTTGATATTCGCTTCCTCGCGTATGGTAATCGGGAAACCAAACCAAGAAGGTTCCGAATGGGGAGTGGCTTCAGGCAGTATGAAAAATTCTTCGCAGCTTTTCAGGCGTTGCTTGAGGTATTCGAAATTACGTTTGCGAGCTTCGATAAAGCCAACTAACCTATCCATCTGTGCCAACCCACAGGCCGCTTGCATGTCGCTAATCTTGAGGTTGTAGCCAAGATGGGAATAGGTGTATTTGTGGTCATAGCCATAAGGCAGTTCGCCCAATTGCCAGTCAAAGCGCTTACCACAGGTATTGTCTTTGCCCGGCCCACAAAAACAGTCCCGCCCCCAGTCGCGGAAGGATTCGATGAGTGGTCGTAGCGGAGGCGAGTTAGTAAATACTGCCCCGCCCTCACCCATGGTGATGTGGTGTGCGGGATAAAAGCTGATCGTGCCGATGTCGCCAAAATTGCCGACAAGCTTACCTTTGTAGGTTGAACCCAAGGCATCGCAGCAATCTTCGATGAGCCAAAGATTGTACTTTTTTGCGAGGGCAGTGACCACATCAAGGTTATAGGGATTGCCCAAGGTATGGGCTAACATAATAGCCTTGGTTTTCGGCCCTATCGCTTCTTCGATTTTGGTGGAATCGATGTTGTAAGTCGGAATGTCTACATCCACAAAAACGGGAATCGCACCAAATTGGATAATAGGATTCACCGTCGTGGGAAATCCGGCTGCCACGCTAATCACTTCATCTCCCGGCTTGATGGCACGGTCACCCAGCTTATGAGA
>CAIWDB010000118.1 GCA_903911305.1 uncultured Methylococcaceae bacterium
ATTCGATTCCGCCAGTTTTAGGTTGCTACTATTCTTGCCAAATAATCCAAACATTTATCTAACCTTTATTGTAAATAATATTTTGATAATTCAAACTTTCTGTTTTGATCGTTCCCATGCTCCCGCGTGGGAACCATCTCAAGTTGAGAAAAATTTGTCATTTTAGTGACAACTAAACTAATTAATTGTTCGTATTCTGCGAAGTTCATAGTATTATTTAAATTTAACATGTAATTTGCATTTCGTGTATCTCATTTTTTGATCGTTCCCACGCTCCGGCGTGGGAACGTGGATTTAACCGCTCCAGCGGTACTCGGACGCGGAGCGTCCGGGGACGGGTTCCCACACCGGAGCGTGGGAACCAGTTCAAAGGACGGATACAGGGATGTGATCTGCCGCATGAATCAATCCACCACGGCAAACTTTCTTACGTCGATTTCAACACCTTCAGCTACCACCATTTCCGCTTGCCTTAACAGAGCCTCGGTGATGTCGGTTGAATGGAACGACTCACCGCAATTATCGCAAATCTCGCCGGAAACTTAGCGGAAAACAAGGGTAGAATCGCCGCGTTCCAAGGTGACAGTTGCTGTGCTAGGCTGTGTATAGCCATGTTTGCAAATCGGGCATTTCATGGTTTGATTATCTTCGCAAAATACAATATCCACTGCACCGGGTCTGGTTAATAGACGGTGATAATGTTAAGCGGCATCCTTGATTTCTGTCTCCAATTTATCAGCACTAGAAGTAACCACCCTATTAGGATGCTTTTCCTGAAGTTTACGATAGTATTCCACTAGTTTCTTTGCATCATGGTTTACGGATTCGGAAATTTCATGTCGAATTTTACGAATATCATCAAGTGTGGGATCAGGCTTCATGGGAATTCTCCGATTAACTCAAGTGGAGTCACAAGCATTGGGACAAATAATCCGAGCAAGGTATTTATCCTGCGAATGTGACCGAATTTGTTGGCATTAGCCAAGTGACGGCAATTCCACGTTACCAAAAAGTCGCATTTGTGGAAAGATGCGATGGCAAGGTGCAAGGCATCACCCGCTGGGTCTTTTGGCATTATGCGGTGTGATATGTAAGTCGCCACAATATCAGCGATGGGTTCGCTAATATCGAGGAGCGGTAAATGTTCAATAAGTTTCAATGCATCTGATTGTCCGGGAAAGCTACCTTTTTCCAGTTCATCAATCACAGCTTCACTCGTGTAAACATTATAATTGGCTGAATGCTCATTCCACCATTGGCGTGTCCACTCGCGACGGGCAACATTGTCCGGTTCAGTTCTAACTTCAAAATAGAAACTCGGTATCGAAGTTTCGATATAGACGCTCGATTTCATACCTTCTCCACCTTCACCAAAAACGCCTTTGATCGTTCCCACGTTCCGGCGTGGGAATGCGGATTTAACCGCTTCGGCGGTATTCGGACGCGGAGCGTCCGGGTATGGGTTCCCACGCCGGAGCGTGGGAACCAGTGCAAAATTTGAAACCCGTTCAAACCTAATTCCCCCTATTTATTCTCAACAATTGGCCTTGCAAGCCGTCAACCGTTTTTATTGCGGCATCAATGCGTTGCGCCTGTCCCCTAAAGTCCGCATCGAAGGTGCAAACGATGATTCCCGCATGTTCCGGTGACTGTTGATGCAATCGGATAAAATGCTTGCGGTTTAGCGTCAGTATGGCCCGATTATTCGCCTTAGCGAAAGCCAAAACCTCCTCGTCGGGAATGGATTGGTTGGCTCGACCCGCATCCAATACCGTCAACACATCATGACCCAACCGCCGCAATTCTTCGACAGCCAGTTGCGGGAAGTTTTCGTTAGAGTAAAGTCGGGCCATATATCAGGCTTGTTCGTTTTCCACAATTTGCCGCTCGATTTCTTCACTGTGTGAGCGGACATAGCTCCACGCTTGCGCCAAATCTTCGGCGTGTAATGTGGGGTAAGAGCTTAATAGCTCGGCCTCGCCCACGCCCAACCGCCTAGCCTGTTCCAACACCCAAACCGGGATGCGGGTGCGGACGATGCAAGCTTCACCGCCGCATACACCGGGTTGGCTTTCGATGCCGGGAAAGGCTTCGCCCAAATCCGTGACTACCCATTGCAGGAGTTGGGCTTTTTCTGCCCTACTCATCTGGGATAGCAGGGTTTGGGCAGTTTGCAACGGGGTCGTCATGCTTTCTCCACCTTCACCAAAAACGCTTTAAACTCCGGTGTCTGGGTATTGGCATCGCCTAGGAACGGGGTTAAGGTGTTGGCGATATAACCTTTCTTGGTGGTGCCGGTGAAACCCCAGTGTATGGGTATTCCAACTTGATGCACGGTTTGTCCAGCCACGGTTAAGGCTTTGATGCGCTTGGTCACCATCGCCACGGCGATGATATGCCCGCGCTTGGAACTGACTTTCACCCGCTCGCCATTGGCGATGCCCAATTCCTTTGCCAAGGCTTCGCCAATCTCGACAAACTGCTCTGGCTGTAACGAGGCATTAATTAAACAATGCTTGGTCCAGAAGTGAAAATGCTCGGTCAGCCGGTAAGTAGTCGCCACATAAGGGAATTCCTTATGCTCACCGAGCATGGCCCTGTCATTTTCAAACACTCGCGCCGCCGGGTTGCTGATGACAGCAGGATGCAGCGGGTTGGTTCCTAGCGGGGTTTCAAACGGTTCGTAATGTTCCGGGAACGGGCCTTCCGCCATTTTATCCAAGGCGAATAGTCTAGCCACGCCTTCGTTGGTCATGATGAACGGCATGATGCCGCTTTCCGGCGCGGCATCGACTTTGAAGTCCGGCACATCCAGCCCGGACCACTTGCTTCCGTCCCATTCGATCAGCTTGCGGTTTTCATCCCACGGCTTGCCCGCCGGGTCGCAGGAGGCGCGGTTGTACAGAATCCGCCGGTTCAATGGCCAGGCCCAAGCCCAGTTGGGCGCAATGCCCAGACCAGTCGGGTCGGTGGTGTCGCGTCTAGCCATTTGGTTGCCGGCTTCGGTCCACGAACCGCAGAAAATCCACGTGCCGCTGGCGGTGCTGCCGTCATCCTGCAATTGGGCGAAGCTGGACAATTGCTGGCCTTTCTTCGCTAACAGCTTGCCGGGTTCTTTCGGGTCGGGGATGTCTGCCAATGCGTAGCCGTTGAACTCCTTGGCAATTTCGTCGGGGGCTGGTGCTTCTGGCACACGATAAGGCCAATGCAAATGGAGAATCGGATCGGCAAATGCCCCGTTCTCATGCTGGTAAAGTGTGCGGATTTTGACAAACAACTCAGACATGATGTCGATGTCGGTGCGGCATTCGCCGGGTGGCTCCGCGCCTTTCCAATGCCATTGCAGCCAGCGCGAACTATTGACCAGCGAGCCTTCCTCTTCGGCAAAGCAAGTGGTCGGTAAACGGAACACTTCGGTTTGGATATCTTCCGGTTTGACTTCGTTGAATTCGCCGTGATTTTGCCAGAATTCCGAAGTCTCGGTTGCCAAAGGATCCATGACGACTAGGAATTTCAGCTTGGACAGCGCGGATGATATTTTGGCCTTGTTGGGGAAGGATGCCAGAGGGTTAAAGCCCTGACAGACATAGCCCGTCATTTTGCCTTGGTCCATCAAGTCGAAGGCGCGTAGGCCGTCATAGACTTGATCGACCTTGGGTAGCCAGTCGTAGCAAAAGTCATTTCCCGCCGTCGCTGCCTTGCCGTACCAAGCCTTCAATAAGCTGGTGTGGAACTTGGAGTAGTTATACCAGTAATTGATTTGCGCGGGTCTCATTGGCTTGGGAGTGCGTTTTTCCAAGTAAGCGTTGCGTGTGGTCTCGCTATCTTGGGCAAGATTCATATACCCCGGCAACTGGTCGGACAATAACCCCAAATCGGTCAAGCCTTGGATGTTGGAATGGCCTCGCAGCGCATTGACCCCTCCACCAGCCATGCCGATGTTGCCTAGCAACAATTGGATGATGGCGAGTGTGCGGATGTTTTGCGCCCCGATGCTGTGTTGCGTCCAACCGAGCGCATACAGGCTGGTCAAGGTGCGAGTCGGCGTGGCGGTGGAGGCGATCATTTCGCAGATTTTCAGGTACACGTCCTTGGGTGTGCCGGTGATGTCGCTGACCACATCCACGGTGTAGCGGTCCACATGCACTTTGAGCAGATTTAGCACACAGTTGGGATGCAGTAGAGTCTCGTCCACATTGGCATAACCCATTTCGTCAATCTCATACTGCCAAGTGGATTTGTCGTACTTGTGCGCCTTCTCGTCGTAGCCGCTGAACAAGCCATCATTGAACATAAAATCTTCGCGCACGATGAAGCTGGCGTTGGTATACGCCTTGACATATTCGTGTTGAATCGCGTCTTTTTCGAGCAGATAGCGGATGACGCCGTTCAAAAAGGCAATGTCCGTCCCCGCCCGGATCGGCGCGTAAACGTCCGCCACCGAGGCCGTGCGATTAAAGCGCGGATCGACCACAATCAGTTTGGCCTTGTTATGGGCCTTCGCTTCAACGACCCATTTGAACCCCACGGGATGTGCTTCCGCCGCATTGCCGCCCATCACCAGAATGACATTTGCATTCTTGATGTCCATCCAAGTATTCGTCATCGCGCCGCGACCGAATGTCGGAGCAAGACTTGCCACCGTCGGTGCGTGTCAGACGCGAGCTTGGTTGTCTAGGGTTACGATGCCAAGACTACGGAGAACCTTATGAGTGATGTAACCGGCTTCGTTGGAAGACGCGGAAGCCGCCAGAAAACCGGTTGTCGTCCAGCGATTGACCGTCTGCCTCTTATCGTTTTGGGCAATGAAATGCTGGTCCCGATCCGCCTTCATCAACTTGGCAATGCGGTCCAATGCCCAATCCCAACCAACCCGTGTCCAAGCGGTAGCTCCCGGTGCGCGGTATTCAGGGAAGGTGATGCGGGTTTTGCTATGGACAAAATCGAGCAATCCCGCCCCTTTTGGGCATAAACTACCACGGCTGACCGGATGATCCGGGTCGCCCTCAATGTGGATGATGTCAGACTTGGCGTTTTTGGCTTTGTCACCGAGGCTGTATAAGATAATGCCGCAGGCCACCGAGCAATACGGGCAGGTATTGCGGGTTTCCGTGGTGCGCGTCAATTTGAACGTGCGCACTTCCGCCTGAGCATCCTTGGGTGAAAACCCCAAGGCTGCCAGTGTGGAACCCCCTAGCGATGCGGCACTCAGTTTGAAAAACTGGCGCCTATTGACTTGCATGGTTTCGCACCCCCTAGCGTATATAGGTAAAAGTTATATTTTCAATATTTTGCCCATACTTGCACAGAATGCAATGGGCTGCAAATATTATGGGTTGGAGGGTGCGGTTTTACCTAGTGTCGTTACCATTGAGTTAGTGGGAATCATAATGCTTGCAAACCAATTCCACGCTATATAGTGACTATGCTGCAACCTAGGATAGGAGCGTCAAAGCTTGCTTTGACAGGCGAAGCAAGCTTCGCATTTCCAATGCTCTCGTCAAAGCAAGCCCTTCGGCTTCGCTCGGACAGGCTTTGACGCTCCCGCCAGCTAGTAGAAAATAAGCATCTATTGCATCCATGCGCAACATCAGTCACCTAGTTTATGTTTCTTCCACCCTCAACTCCTCTGCATAGCATCCGATGGGTTCGCCTAAATTCATCTCAGAATCCTCAAAGCGCACAAGAAACACGCTAGTCTTCCCGTCCTCTTCCAAATGCCCCTTACGCACAATGACGCCACGGGTATCGGCAGGATAAAGCAAGCCGTTTTCTTCCACACCCTCCAATCCTCCATCGTTGTATAGCGGTGTGGCCGCATAAACCACGTCGCCCTCTTCCAAAGTTTCCACGTTAATCATCGTTGTGTCTCCTGATGTTTGTTACGGAGCGTCAAGGCTCGCCTTGACAGACAAGGCAAGCTTTGTCGCTCCTAATTTAATGTCGCAAACCTTACAAGTTTGCGAGGGCTTTGTCGTCATCCAACAGCGCGTATCTTGCCTACTCTTCTTCAGTATTCAACAAAGTCAATAACTTGCACTGAAAATTAAAAATGGCACGGCGGTTGCCATATCTCTTTACAAAGACAGTGCCATAACCCAAGCAACCGGAGATACTTATGCTTACATTGACCGACAACGCCATCAAGGCCATTAACCGTTTCATTGCCGGTTCCGAAACCGGGGCCAGCGGCTTGCGCATCCAAGTCAGCGACGGCGGCTGCTCAGGTATGCAATACGGGCTTAAGCTCGAACCAGCCGCCACAACAGACGATGTGGTCGTCGAATCCGGCGGGGTGAGAGTGTTCATTGATCCAACTAGTGCGCCGCAAATTGCCGGCGTGACCGTCGATTTTGTCGAGAGCATGGAAGGCTCCGGCTTCAAATTCACCAACCCGAACGCCAAGAACCCGTGTTCTTGCGGCAAATCATTCTCCGCCTGAGGCCAGACCAATGTGGGATTATTCAGATAAAGTCAAAGAACATTTTTTCCAACCGCGCAATGTCGGCGCTTTGCCCGGTGCCAATGGAATCGGTGATGTCGGTTCCATCTCCTGTGGCGATGCGTTGCGGCTTAGCATCATCGTCGATCCCGACACCGATGTCATCGAAGATGCGAAGTTTCAAACCTTCGGCTGCGGTTCGGCTATCGCTTCCTCTTCGGCCTTGACCGAAATCATCAAAGGCATGAAGGTGGAAGACGCGCTGAAAGTCACCAATGACGACATCGCTGATTTTCTGGATGGCTTGCCGCCGGAAAAGATGCATTGCTCAGTCATGGGTCGGGAAGCCCTGCAAGCCGCCATTGCCAATTTCAAAGGGGAAGAATGGGCGGACGACCACGAGGAAGGCGCATTGGTCTGCAAATGCTTCGCCGTTGATGAGAAGTTGATCGAAGGCTTGGTTCGCGCCAATAACTTGCACACGGTTCAAGAAGTCACCAATTACACTAAGGCCGGTGGCGGCTGCTGCGCTTGCCACGAAGGCATTGAGGAAATCCTGATGCGGGTGATGCAAGAACGCGGCGAAATTTTCGATGCCGACAGCAAACCCGCCGTCGTCGAACCGGAACCTTTGCCTATCGCCGCAACGGCCACAGGCGGCATGACCACGGTGCAGCGCATTCGCCGCATTGAGGCAGTGATCGAATCCATCCGCCCGAATCTGCGCATGGACGGCGGTGATACCGAACTGGTGGAAGTGGACGGTAACACGATTTATATTAAGATGATCGGCGCATGTTCCAGTTGTGGCATGGCTTCCATGACCATCGGCGGGATTCAACAGCGCTTGATGGAAGAATTGGGCGAATTCATCAAAGTCGTCCCGGCGGAAAAACTGGCGCAACCGCCGAGGAAGGTAGCCCATGGCTGATATTTACCTAGACAACAACGCCACCACCCAATGTGACCCGAAAGTCGTGGAGGCAATGCTGCCGTTTTTTCTGGAACAGTTCGGCAACCCATCGTCCATCCACAGCTTCGGCGCGGGTGTAGGCAAGGCATTGGGCCGTGCGCGTAAACAAATCCAGGCATTGCTCGGCGCGGCGCACGATTCGGAAATCATCCTGACCTCCTGCGGCACGGAATCCGACAACACCGCCATTTTATCGGCGTTGAAATGTTTCCCCAACCGCAAGGAAATCATCACCACGACAGTTGAGCATCCGGCGGTGTTGGCCTTGTGTACCCAATTGGAAAAGGAAGGCTACACCATCCACCGTTTAGGCGTGGACAACAAGGGAAGGCTGGATTTGGAGGAATATAAACGCTTGTTGACGCCCAATGTCGCCATCGTGTCAGTGATGTGGGCCAATAACGAAACTGGCAACCTGTTCCCAGTCGTGGAAATGGCGGAAATGGCCCATGCGGTCGGTGTGCAATTCCACACCGATGCCGTGCAAGCCGTGGGCAAAGTGCCGATCAATTTGAAAGACACCAAGATTGACATGCTTTCAGTGTCTGGCCACAAACTTCATGCCCCCAAGGGCATCGGTGTGCTGTACTTAAAGCGGGGTTCGCGGTTCCGTCCGTTGTTTCGCGGCGGTCATCAAGAACGCGGTCGCAGGGCCGGCACCGAGAACGCCGCCTCGGTGGTCGGTTTGGGCAAGGCGTGCGAACTGGCGATGGAGCATATCGAGTTTGAGAACAGCCACGTCAAAGCGTTGCGCGACCGTTTGGAGCAAGGCATCCTCGCCCAGATACCAAATTGCTTTGTCACCGGCGATCCGGGCAACCGCTTACCCAATACTGCCAACATTGCGTTTGAATATATCGAAGGCGAAGGCATTTTGATGTTGTTGAACAAGGCGGGGATTGCGGCTTCCTCGGGTTCTGCCTGTACGTCGGGATCGTTGGAGCCTTCACACGTCATGCGGGCGATGGACATCCCCTATACAGCGGCCCACGGTACAATCCGGTTTTCACTGTCGCGTTATAACACACAAGTCGAAGTTGACCGGGTTATCGCGGCCATGCCGCCCATCGTCGCGGAATTGCGCAGACTGTCGCCCTACTGGGGCGAAGACGGCCCGGTCACCGAGCCGGAAAAAGCGTTTGCGCCTGTGTACGGGTAATCATTCGGGTTATTGGGTCAGAATCGGATATTCATTCACTAAAGGGAATATTGCCTGATTCTAGCCATGGTAGCCCGATTTTGTCCCAAAATTGAATGTGTAAAAATCTAAAACCTTGAAGTATAGGTTTTGTGAAACTTGCGGTCACCATCCACTAGAGGAGATTCAATCTCCGTCACTTCCATTTCCCTGCGGTGGTTATGATGATGCGATACTTTGCCTACGTTTGATTGTTTTCGTATGCGATATTCACGGACGGTGATTCTTTTTCCTTTAAGATGTTTGGCGTGAAGCTTATTGATCACTCTAAGGGCGACTTTAGCAGGTTCAATGCTGACTAAGGCATGGTACTCCACAAGCTTATTGACACTGTCCTTCGCGGCTAGGATTCTAATAAATTTAATTTCCCCCTTCGCCCTAAACAATCCACCTTGTATCTCCGGCGAAATAAATTTATAGATATCGCTTCGAAGCGTGTCCTGATGGATATTTTTTAGTAAGACTATCATGATATTCCGCGCGCTTTTGTTTTATATCATTTTATCATTTCAGGAGAATTTTTTGATTGGCAATAGAAGTCGAATTTTATCTGACCGCTAAATTCTCAGCGAGTTTCTGAATTGAATGAAATTTAAGCAATTTTATCTGATCTGTTTAAGAAATTGACACTGCGATCGACAACCCGCCACTTAGCATGGCAATGCTTGATAGTCATGCACCATCCACTAGATCTTCTGAGGTTCTTAAAAAGCCATAAACTCTTAAGTGTTAACTGACGCTCCCGTCATGCCAGAAAATAGGCATTTATTGCATCCTTGCGTAACATCAGGTATTAAAACAAAGCCATGATGGGTTCGAATCGGATTGGAATCTTGCCGTTCTCACCTAAGCAGTTTACCGGGTGGAAAATCAGAACCTCCAGTGCATGAATGGGCCGATTATTTAATCAGTGCCAAAACCTGTTATCTTTTGCTATTATTTCGAGAAATTCAACCAATCGGAAAATATCATGAGTGAAAGAATCATCTTGCGCACGGGGGAAGCTTTAGTGGCCGGTGGGCCTCCGGGAACAGCAGCAGAACCTGAAGTAGTCATTGGTGAACTTGATGGGCCAGTGGGGGTTGCGCTGGCTACTCTGACGGGCGATCAAGTTAAAGGCCATACCCGTGTCTTTGCGATTTTAAACACCGACATCCAAGTACGCCCGGTCACCCTAATGGTGAGCAAGGTCACGGTGAACCATAGCCGCTACACCAACATCCTCATGGGGACTGTGCAGGCGGCAATTGCCAACGGTGTCCTAGATGCAGTCAGGGCAGGTGACATCCCCAAAGAGAAGGCCAATGATCTCGGCATTATCGTTTCCGTTTGGCTGAACCCCAGTGTCATCAAAGACGATAATCTGGATCATAAAGTTCTATTCGACATCCACCGCAAGGCCATGGCGCAAGCCATTCACAAAGCCATGCATCACCAACCCAGCATAGATTGGTTGCTGGAGCATCAGGACGAAATTACCCATAAATATTATCAAATGGGTTTGGACGGGAAAATCTGAGACTGGCTTGGAAACTATTATCAAGTTTGCAAAACACTCGGTGTGATGCGTGAGAACGGCTTCGGTTCATATACACCACAAGGTTTTTAGGAAAATGGCTGGCAACGAAACCTATGCCACTTATTGCAATCATATAGATGAAGATGAAATTGTTGTGGGTTTGCCAACGCGATAGCATCTACTCGGAAGCCTCCAACAATGAGGCTCTTAACCATGTCATCGCCTGAAAATCGAGGACTGGTCACTTTCGGAGATTACCGATGTACAGGAAATTAATATGGCTGTCGCTGACACTTGCGGCAGTAGGTCAACTCAATGCGGCAGACAATGAACCACAGCAAATACCCGCTTTGTTGCCAACTCAGCAGCAAGCGGCGGCTGCCCATTTGACGGCTAAATTGATCGGGGAACATCATTACAAGCCTGTCACCCTTGACGATGCCTTCTCGGAAAAAATATTTGAAAGCTATCTGAAATCTCTCGACCCCGAGAGGATGTATTTTCTACAGGCCGACATTGATCAATTTAAAGAAGCCCGCACCAAACTTGATGATGCTGTGCTATTAGAAAACCTAGAAGTTCCTTTTAACATTTTTAACCTTTATGCCAAACGGGCGACTGAGCGATACGCCTATGCCCGCGCCCTGCTTTTGAAGGGCTTTGACTTTCAGCAGCACGAAAGCTATCAATATAATCGTGAAAAGGAAAATTGGCCTAAGTCCGATGACCAAATTCGAGAATTGTGGCGTAAACGGGTCAAGAACGATTGGTTGCAGCTAAAGCTTGCCGGGAAGGATGACAAGAAGATTGTTGAAACCTTGGATAAACGCTATGGAAACTTTTTGAAACGGCTGGCCAAGCTTAAGAATGACGATGCCTTCCAAATTTTCATGAATGCCTATACCACGACGGTTGACCCTCACACTAATTACATGGTCCCCCGGACATCGGAAAATTTTGACATAGCCATGCGACTATCCTTGGTTGGCATAGGTGCTGTGTTGGAAGACAAAGACGACTACACCACCATTAGGGAACTCGTGCCAGGCAGTCCTGCCGCACTATCGGGAAAGCTAAAAGAGGGTGACCGCATCGTTGGTGTGGCACAAGGTGACAAGGATGCCATGACTGACGTAGTGGGCTGGCGTCTTGATGATACCGTCGCCCTGATTCGAGGGCCGATGGACACTGTCGTCATCTTAGATGTCATCCCTGCCGAGGCCAGCCCCGACTCAGCCCACAAACTCGTGACGTTGGTGCGCAAAAAAATCAGTTTGGAAGATCAAGCGGCTAAAAAATCAATTATTACTCTGAATGAAAAAGGCGTGCAGCAAAAGATCGGAGTGATTTCCCTGCCCACTTTTTATGAGGATTTCGAGGCCCGGCGCAAAGGTGAATCAAATTACAAGAGTGCCGCACGGGATGTGTCACGCCTACTCAGTGAATTGAAAACTGAGAAGGTTGACGGTGTGCTGATTGACCTCCGCAATAACGGTGGCGGATCCTTGAGCGAAGCGATTGAACTGACCAGCCTGTTTGTCGGGGCAGGTCCGGTCGTCCAACAGCGTGATGCCCAAGGCGACACCAATGTGATGAAAGGCTATGCGTTTGGCGTGGCTTGGAATGGCCCGCTTGCCGTCCTGATAAACCGGGGTTCTGCATCTGCATCGGAAATTTTTGCCGCCGCCATCCAAGACTATCATCGAGGTTTGGTGTTTGGTGAAACCAGTTTTGGCAAAGGCACTGTGCAAACGATAGTCAACTTAGACCAGATCACCCAAACTCAACCCCCTCAATACGGCGAGTTGAAGATGACCATTGCCCAGTTCTTCCGCATCAACGGAAGTACGACACAACTTCATGGTGTGAACCCTGACTTTAGCTTGCCTTCGACCTCGGACTCCGAACATTTTGGCGAATCAAGCTATGACAATGCATTGCAGCCCATGCAAATCAACCCTGCCGATTATCATGCAATCAACGAACAGCCGGACAATTTGACGTTGTTGCAAAAGCGCCACGATCAGCGCGTTGCCAAAGATAAGGACTATCAAAATCTGTTGGAAGACATTGAAGACTTCAATCAGCAACGCAAGAAAAAAGAAATTTCCCTCAATGAGGTTGAACGGCGCAAGGAACGTGATGCATTGGAGGCCAAAATGAAATTGCGGAAAAAAGAAGAGGGGACTGATGCAGAAAAATCTTCCGCAAATACCGAATCGGCATCTTCGGTCGATGCAGACGCGGATATGGATAGTGAAGATGCCTTAAAAAAACGGGACAAAAAGGCCAAAGATGTTTTACTGCATGAAGCGGCTTATGCGCTAGGCGACCTAGTGGAATTGCAGAAATCGCGTCAAAATCCCGGTGCTAGATCGGGAAGGTCTTTTCGGGCGGCAAAAGAACATTCAATTCAATAGGTCCTCAATTCCTTTTAATCTTGGCGCTAAACAGGATGAAGGTTAATTCCAGACATCCTGTTTAGCCGAGCCAGGCAATCATCGGGCTATATTATTGTTTTTCCTGATTAGCAAGTTGTTTCAGCTAAACCTGAAACCACGTCGTTCCGGCAGGGACCGCCGGAACCTAGGCTCCATGGACGGCGCGGATTTAGGGCATCCATGCAATCTGGATTCCGGCGATCCATGCCGGAATGACGGAATAGCTGAAACATCTTTCTAATCAGGTTGTTTTTTGCCACTTCCACCGTGGCTCGAATTGTCGTCGTGGAGTCCGTCATGATTCGAATCATCGTCATGGAAGCCATCGCGGTTTGAATCATCGTCATGGAAGCCATCGTGGTTTAAATCATCGTCATGGAAGCCATCGTGGTTTAAATCATCGTCATGGTGACCGTCATGGTTCGAATCGTCGTCGTGGAAGCCATCATGGTTCAAGTCATCGTCATGTTGTCCATCGCGATTTGAATCGTCGTCATGGAAGCCATCATGGTTCGAATCATCATCTGCCCAACCGTCATTGTCTTGGTCACCGGTGATTTGTGATGGCAGCTTCACTTGAAAGCTGGTTTGTCCAAAGCCATTAAATCCGCCTATCCAGTTGCGAATGTCGAAAATATTGGATGTGTTCGGTAAGGTGATTATTTGCAATACAGAATAGACGCCAGGGCCAATGCCGCTGGTGTTGCCTAGGTTGATCTGCTTGGTTCCCGAATAGGTTTGTCCAGTTTCGTAGGGGGTTGGGGTAGTCACCCATTGATTAAGTTCGTTCAAAAAATAAATAGTGCCTGCGACATCGGCGGCGACGTACAAGTCACCTGTTTTTGTCTGTGGAAAATGGGTGGACACGTGAATATCTTCGTTTTCCCCCAACACTGACCGTGCAGGGTCAAGCCGCTCGGCCCAAGAGGGGAAAGCAAGCACAGCAGTCAGGGCAATTGACAGGCAGGTTTTACCGACAAATTTATTTCTTGTTGACATACTAATTCTCCTAAGAAACTTAAGGAAGCGACCAAAATAGGTATTGGAATGAGTGCAAATGTGCTTTGTCTGTAATGCGTTCATTCCCAATTCACGCCAGAAGGTTCATTTAATCTGGAGAGATTTTATGGAATTTGCAAAATTGAGAGGATTGTGGGCATCTATTGTGTTGGCCTTATCGTTTGTCTGGAACGATCTCGCGCACGGACACTATCCGTTCTAGCAGCGACTTTTTCTCCGTACCCTTGCCAAGCTCTAGGTCAGAGACAGTGACCCGATTGAGTAGTCGCAACCTATCTTTGCCGTCAGGCCCTTTCTCATGGTATGCCCAAATATCATGGATGACAAAAGGCTGTCCGTTAACCTCTCCAAGATAAAGCATGATATGGCCCTTCATTTGGAGAAGGGTCAAACCGGGCGAGCTAGTCAGGATCGCAGCGATCTTTTTGTCCATCGGCAAGTTGGGCTTGAATTCGGCAACCGAACGCCCGATCTTGGCCTGTGACGCGGAATTTCGCGGCAAGTCGATGCCAAAGCTGGCAAAGATCATTTGCAGAAAACGCGAACAATCCTGCTCGCCGTACATGTCGCCCCAACCATAGGGAGTGTGTAGCATTTTGAATGACTGCCGATAGACGGCGCGGATCGTGTACGGTAGGTAGCCGAGGCTCACATCCTCACGGGCGATGAACCCCGACACTATATGGGCAGTGCCATCGGCCTGCCGTTCGGGCAATAGAATTTCGGCCACTTGCCCGGCTGAATTCTTGAGGGCAAAGCGTGTTCCCATCTTGACCGCTGCAAGGTGTTTCGTCATTTTGTTGTCTAGGTAAACATCCGCCTTCGGTGCAACGACGATAGCGAAGGTCTTGTGTTTGAGATGCGCCTTAAGTTCTGCTTGTGGCACTAGCGCAACCCGCTCCGCCTCCACCCAACCGGATGCGAAGGTGTCATGGACGAGAAGCCAACGCCCATCTTGGGTGGCGTAAAGAACGGCAACGGGCGTACCGATTTCAAGGCTGCTGTTCTGTAGTTCGTCAAAATCGACATCTCCGGGTTGGGCGTTCAGCGCGAGCATCGTTGGCAATACCCGTTCGTCGGCGGTTCGCGTAATGAAACCGAAACGCACATCAACCGTTGCCGGCATGAATTCAAGGGCGATGTTTCCGGCTATCGAGTCGTAAAATGATTCATCTATACGGGAACTGTCCTGCTGGAAAAGCTTGCGTCCCTTGAGTTCGTCAATGACATGGGCAATTTCTGATTTGAGCTTCACACCGTCGTAAGTCGCGGGAAATCCGGCAATATCTTCGATCAACCCAGCCCCACGGGTTCGAGCATTGAACTTTGTGATTTCAACCGGCTTCATGATGATTTGGTCGGGCAAAGGATTGCGCGAAATCCAGAATCCCGCCGTCTTCATCTCTCGCTTAACGCCGGACAGTTCGCTCGGCGCCGGGAGGTTGAGGACTTCACCGGCTTGGAGCGGCCCGGCGAGCAGAAGACATAAAAGCAGGGAAATAAGCCGACGCATATAAGTTTGATTTTGCCAGATGACCAAAGATGTACAATGAAACGGCAGAGCCATCAATAATGGCTATAAATGCCTATCCGACCATTATTCGATCAAATAAGCCCTAAAACCTCTGCCATTTCACAGTGTAGCAAACTTTGCTGGAATTCAAACCAAGTTGTTCTGATTAACTGATGTTACGCACGGACGCAAAACATGTGGTATATCAATATGGGGGGAGCGTCAAAGCTTGTCCTGAGCGAAGCCGAAGGGCCTGCTTTGACAAGAGCATGGAAAATGCGAAGCTTGCTTCGCTGTCAATGAGGAAAAATCAAATTGATGCCCGAGGGTGGATTCAAGGGATAAATCACAGGTGGCGGCGGGTAGTTATTACTATGGGTATGTGGGGGTTGCCGATAATTATTGTGCGGCGGATACCCGTATCGTTGATCTTGTTTATAATGCCCCTTGGCTTTGTGCTTTCCGTTATTGCCATTGTTCCAGTTTTTATTGCCGTTATTCCCGTTCCCTTGGTTGTTGCCTTGGTTATCGGCATAGGCTGGTGTCATGGTCATGGCGCTGATCACTAAGGCCACTAGGAATGCCAGCATGGGCAGCCTGATGATCGACTCGAATTGCCAAACGAGAGCGCTATTTTTCTTCATCTCATGTCTCCACAGAATTCAACTCTGCGCCTAGGACACATCGTCGGACGCATGGATTCTAGTGGCCAGAGTGGCCTGTTTTCCTTGGCGTGTCTGTTCGACAGCGCACAGAGAATGTCGCCTTATGAACATGGGGGCGGTACAGCAACAAACATTTGAGCATTTTTCAGGTTCAAGATTCAGCCGAAGAAATGTGCGGGTATCCATCTGGAATCTCAAGACTCCTCCCGTCCAGAATGAATCAGGCAAGTGATCCCTTATAGTTTCTGTTCAAATGTCCCGGCTTGTTCCCTCTGTGCCGTTGGACACCAACCCGCTAGGCCCGCATAAGCCGAGCTTTTCGGATGTAAAATTAAACCGGACTGGCTGTCAGGGCGCTAATCCCTGCATCCCCTCGTAATGCTCCTTGCGCAATCGGGCAATATCGCACAAATACGGCACTGCCTCGGTCAATGTGCCGGTTTCCATAGCCGACCATGCTGGACAACGCGGGCAATAGCTTCGCGTGTCGCAGGTGCGACAGGTGGTTTCGGGCGGCGGTGTCCCGCCCACAAAGCGTTGCAAACCCTCCCATGCCGCACGAAATCCAATCTCAAGCGGACGCACCGCAGGTTGGGACAAGCTCAGGCAAGGGTTCATTTCGCCGGACGAATTGATGACAAATGCGGTTTTACCGGCTTGGCAGTTGAAATTGGAATCTTTGTTGAGAGATGAGTCGCGGAACGCGCTTTCGACCCACTCGTCGGCAGATATGCGGTCGGTGGCTTCAAGGTTGACACACTCTTGTGCGGACAGGCGACAGTCTTCAACCTCGGAATGATTGCCATCGCGCCGTTTTGACAGCATCCAAGCCCCCGCAAACGACACCCCCCAATTGCGCGCCATCTGCTGCATCGCCTCCAATTCGCCGACGTTGTGCCGAGTGATAGTCGTTTTGAGCCCGAACGGAACGCGATGTTTGAGGAGCGCTTCAATTCCAGCGCAGCAGCGTGCGTAACTGCCGACAAGACCAGTAACGGTTTCGTAGGTGGCGGCAGTCGCGCCGTAGAGCGTGATTTCGGTAAGACTCGGCGGGGCTTCCGCCAAGCGTTGCGCTATCCTGTCGGTGATGAGCGTTCCGTTGGTGAAAATCGTCAGGATGAGACCCATGCGCGTGAGCGGCGTGTAAATCTCAAAGAAATCAGGGCGCAAAAAAACTTCGCCGCCCGTGAGTAACAAAAAAACCATGCCGTTGTCAGCGGCATCGTGCGCAAGCCTTAGCCACTCCGCGGCGGACAATTCCTTCGCACGTTGCGCAAGATCACGGGCGGAATGGCGAACATAACACATTTGGCAAGACAGGTTACAGCGTTCCGTCAATTCAAACACGCCGCTCACTGGTTGGTGAATTAAGGCGGCGCGGCGCTGCAATTCGCGAATCAGCGAACTATAGTCCGTAGGTAGCGCGGTCATGATTTCAGCGCCTGTAGGTGTGCAATCTCATCCAAGAACGTTTGCACATCCACGCGGGCGTTCGCAAAATCCACGTCAAACTTTTCCGCGACGGCGGCGGCCAGTTCGTCCACGGAGCGCTCTTGGGCCAACAGTTCCCACACGCAACGCGCTGTGTCATTCAGGACGATGATGCCATTCACATCGACGACTCGCGCACCAATGGGTACAAGCAGGCTTTCACCGCCGACGTTTTGCATGACAAAGTCATTTGTGCGTTTAAATGATTGCACTGGGTTTAAGTTAGATATGGGCAGTTTATGGGGTGGCCGACTATCCGTTTACTGATACGCAATAACCGGTCGACGAATTGACTCAATTACGCCCCACCTACTGGTGGGGCGTAGGCATGTCAACAGGCTTTAAGTTGACAGGCGGCACGGACAAGCCAAAATAACTCGCTTGCGCTTATCCGTTATGATCCTTGTCACTGCACAGATTATCATGAGCCAAGGATCAAAGGCGAACAGAGAGATGCGGCAAAATTAGCAGCCGCATGGGGTTCCGGTACCCGGGTAATTACCTGTACTCAAAAGCCTAACCTCCTGCTCGCGGGTGACCAAAGTCGCCGTCGGCGGTTGGTAAGGCAGCTTTTTTTCGGTGGTTGTGTTGATGGGTTGCTTAGTGTTGGCGTTCATGAACTTTCTCCTGAAAATTAGGAATCGGATGATGGATTGCGCAAATTTAATAAGTTATCGTGTGCGATCACTTCTTCTAAAGACCCTGTGAGCATTTGATACGGTAGCAATCCGTTTTTAATTATCACACTTTTAATTGGATTGTCAAGCCTGACAGAAAAGGTGCAGCAATTCTCATTTTGGCACAACAATGACGGCGTTTCGAATATAGCTGAAACAACTTGCCAATCAGGAAGATATTTGAAACCTCCCGGCGACTACCCCGGCAACAGTCAAATCTTCGTCAAGTTCTTCCCATCTCAAGGCATGGCCTCCTGCTTCAAGTTGGACTTTTTTTAACTGTCCATCAGATGCTTGGCTGAGTATTAGAAAGCGGTCAGCAGGAAACCCAAATATTCTTCCATCAGTCAATTCGAGAAAAATCATTCGCTTTTCTGCCCAAGCTTTGAGGGCGAAAGGTTCAATCTCGGATAATAGGGTGTCCATGGATTTTATCAATGTGCCTGTTTTCAAATCACCGTCATTTCGGCATGGATGCCGAAATCCAGGCCATGGATGGTAACAAGAACTAACCAATAACTTCCCGTTACGCACGAATCAACTCCTCCCACAAATCCCGCCATTGCGGATTGCTTTTTTCAATTAAAGTAATCTTGGCATTGCGTTGCCATTTCTTGACTTCTTTTTCCCGAAGTATGGCAGTTTCCATATTCTCGTGAGGTTCATACCATACCATACCAAGGTATGGCATTTATAACGTTGGGTGAATCCTTTTACAAGATTATTCTTATGTTGAGATACTCTTTGAATCAGATTGGAGGTGACTCCAACGTAAAGGGTTCCGATGCGGTGGCTGGCGAGGATGTAGACGCAGGGATGTTTCTCCATTTGGGTCAGAACGATTGATTTTTTTGGGTTTGTGGTTGTGGAGAGTTACCGTCCATGGCCTGGATTTCGGCATCCATGCCGAAATGACGGGTTTCGTTGCTCGCGTGTATGGTCCGGAGCCGGAACTTGGGAACCAGCAAAACAATCATTAAGTTCGCGTAGCCACTTTTGGGGCTAGTTCTCAGACTCCCAATCTTGGAACCAGCGAAAATCATCGTCATTTCGGCATGGATGCCGAAATCCAGGCCATGGATGGTAACTTGAACTTTACCGATAACATCCCATTATGCACGAATCAAATCCTCCCACAAATCCAGCAACCCAGGGTTACCCTTCTCAATTAAAGTAATCTTGGCATGGCGTTGCCATATCTTGACTTCTTTTTCCCGAAGAATGGCGCTTTCCATTGATTCATGCAGATCATACCATACCAAAGTGTGAATCTTATAGCGCCGGGTGAATCCTACCACAAGATCGTTCCGATGCTGATATACTCGTTGAATGAGATTGGAAGTGACTCCGACATAAAGGGTTCCGATGCGGTGGCTGGCGAGGATGTAGACGCAGGGATGTTTCTCCATTTGGGTTAGTGCGATTGATTTTTGGGTTTGTGCCTGTGGAGAGTTACCATCCATGGCCTGGATTTCGGCATCCATGCCGAAATGACGGGTTTCGTCGCTCTCGTGTATAACTGGAACCGGAACCTGCGAACCGAACCCTACCGAGGGCATGAAGGTATTCGCAAGCATCGTTCCATGCTATGAATGGTGCGGTTTGTTCCTCACCGTGCCCTATGACCCTTTTTTTGGCGAAGGCCGAATATCTCGCCCGAACAAATAACCCGCTACGGTTCCAAGCAGAGTGACCAGAGGCCCAATCTGATTCTGGCTGTATCCAGCAGGAATAAGGAAAAGTGCAGCGGTAATGACAATTGTCAGTCCAATGAGCTTGAATGACATATCCTGAGATAAAGCGCCTTTTAGGACAATGAAGCATTCAACACAAACTAACAATAATCCAAATATTAGTACGGCTATACTGAATGCAATTTCATTCATGGTATGTCCAACAGTTTGTTGCTGATCATTTTTTGCAACAGGCTGAGTCGTGTTGACAATTTCTTTTTGAGTTTGAATTAGTGCAGGAGTATCACCCCCCCCTCCGCTCCCGCTACCCATTTCTTCATCGGCTCGCATTTTTGCGGAATTTGCTGTATAGGTACAGATAGTTAACATAATAAATAGAGCTAAGAAAATAAGTTTCATAGAGTTATACTGTCCAGTAGGTTAATGTTGATTTTCTGATTCCAAAAATCCTTTTAAAAAACACAATGTAAATGGGCAAAGGCTTAAATCAGATAAGCCATCAAGCCGCCTACCTAGGTAACGATAATTGATTGAAAGCGTCCGGCGACTTCTCCGGCTACTGTCAAGTCTTCGTCAAGTTCTTCCCATCGCAAGGCATGGCCTCCTACTTCAAGTTGGACTTCTTTTAACTGCTCATCAGGCGCTCGGCTCAGTATTAGAAAGCGGTCAGAAGGAAAACCAAATATTTTTCCATCAGTCAATTCTAGGAAAATCATCCGCTTTTCTGCCCAAGCTTTGAGGGCGACAGGTTCAATCTCTGATGATTGGGTATCCAGCAGTAATCTAAGACTCCTCCCCCGTCCAGAATACATCTGGCAAGGGTTCATTGAAATCATCCGGCACTGTACCTTTCCCTTTGAATAAGCCTAACTTTCTGGTATGCACAGACCCAACTTCTGTTGGCGCATCTTCGTATTCAACAATAACCCGCGACCAGCCTTGTTTGATCTTATCGGGTAGTTTCAGATGGAGTTCGTTGTTCTCATCCACAAGCGCATTAAATTCTAGGGTTTGCATGGGATTATCCTTAATTTATTCCCAAGCTAGAGCTTGATAACCAGCACGAATTAAAACAATTTCCCAGTAAATAATACAGTGAGAAAGGCAAAAAGTAAGTTTGCTCCGGTCATTATCCCTGGTCCATATTTCCCGGGTATAAGAGGTATAGACGAATTGTTGGAATAATTCCGCATAATAATTCTTGCTTTGAGTGAAAATTTTTCGGTACTATTTTCAGAACCTTCTGTGATCTCAAGTTTTGAGAGTCTTGCTCCGTGAAGTTCATCGCTTAATTCTTCGAAATATGCATCACCTTCTTTTCTAATATCATCAAATCTAATGGATCCAGTTATAGCTACCACAGAAAATAATAATGATAATATAATAGGCATAGATGATAACCATTCATTTTCAGAGTCTGGTGGAAATACACGAAATATAAATCCAGATGCTGTTAACAATGCTAATGCCGCATTAAATAATGTAAATGAAACCACATTTTTTGATTCAAAACGCAAATCGCAAGTTAAGCGTTCTAGTTTAACAAGGGCTTCATCTCTTTCTAAGGTTACAATCTTGTCGGCATTAGTCTCGGTATCTGATTTATGTGCATTAATCATTAATTCCACCTTTTCCAACAAGTTCGACTATTGATTTCAATAGATTGGCTCTAGCTAAAGTTCGGTCTTGTTCATCAAAATTACCAGACAATGATCCAATCCCATAAAATTTATGAAAAACGGAAGAATGTGGTGTTATCACCGGGGTCAGTTGTTGTGCAGCACCTAAATTCTGAAAATACTCTCCCTTCTCATAATGATCGTACACGTCTTCTCTTGAATTCCACCAAATATCTGCCTTGGTAATAACCGTGAGTAATCTATAAGGTGCATTTCCACCAAGAATATTATTCCACTCTTGAACTGCATCGATTTCTCTTTCGCGATTCGCTTTAACATATTCTGGATTAATTTTTCCGCTGTTTGTGATTGCTTGCTCCTTGCCTCTGGCATATTCATGATAACCGTAACATACAACATTAATAACTAAATCCAGAGAGCCGCAATGCTCTCTAATTGCGGCCTTGCGAACACTTTCATGATTCTCTTGACCCGGTGTGTCAATAAACACAAAAGGTATGCTTTTTATTTCTATGGAAGATTTTGGTGTGCCAGTAGTTCTTGTTGAATAATGTATAACCTCTGGCAAAAGTTGAGTCAGAGATTGAAGTAAGTTTGTTTTGCCAACTCCACTCGAACCAAGCACCAAAACCTTGTGTTTTTTCTTGTATATAGACAAAAGTTGCTTTATCCATCCCTGCTCTTTAGCAAGATCGTAAATTTGTTTTGCTATTTCGATTTCGGTAGTCATTGCTATTTTCAATATTATGCTTGAATTACTAGCTTAAGCGAGGTTATAAAAATGTCATGCGCCAGTCCAGCAAGATGCTTGGCATGCATATAAATTTGTTATTCAATTCCAGCCATGAAATTACTCTCTCCCTGTCATCAAGTCAACTTGTATAACTACACTCACATTCTAACAAACTTATACCGTCCACGCCCAAACAGACAAACAGTACACGTTTGTCACAAACCCTACAACCTACAACCAACCCAACCCATTGAATTAACGACAAAACATATTTGGCACAACCTCTGCTTAGGTTTAACTAAACACAACCTAGAGGTCAATCATGACAGAGATCATCCGCCGCAAGAAAGCCATGTCGGTCAATCCGCTCAAGGCCAGCCAGCCGGTGGGCGGGTCGTTGGCGACCTTGGGGTTTGACCGCGCCATGCCGATGTTGCATGGCTCGCAAGGTTGCACGGCTTTTGCCAAAGTATTCTTTGTGCGCCATTTCCGTGAGCCTATCCCTTTGCAATCCACTGCGATGGATCAATCCAGTTCGATCATGGGTGCGGATGATAATGTTATCGAGGGTTTAAAGACGGTTGCGGAAAAATCCAAACCGGATCTGATTACGGTATTAACCACGGGTTTGTCGGAAACCCAAGGCACGGATGTCAAACGCTGCGTGAAGGAGTTTCGCGCCAAGTATCCGCAATATGAAAATGTGGCCGTGGTGGCGGTTAATACGCCGGATTTTTCCGGCTGTTTGGAATCTGGTTATGCCGCGACGATTGCTGAGATTATTGACGAATTGGTTCCCGAATCGAACAAAGTCGGCGAGCGCAAACGGCAAGTGAATATATTGGCCGGGCCGATGCTGACACCGGGGGATTTGGAGCATCTGCGCGACATCATCGAATGGTTTGGCCTGCG
>CAIWDB010000119.1 GCA_903911305.1 uncultured Methylococcaceae bacterium
AGCCAACAAACAACGGCTTACCCCAAGAACATGCATTAGGATTTTCGCCCCGCCCAATACAGCATCAGGAAAACTCTGGCAAAGACTATCATCGCAAGTGATATAGGGTTCGCATTCCACACCATTCAGAATTAAGGTGTCTATGTCTTGATGCTTGAGTGAGCCAAGTTTAACCGCAGTCGGAAACGCCGCCCCGCCTAGGCCAACTATGCCTGCTTCATGAATCAGGTCACGCAATGCTTTTGGTTCCACAGTCAAATAATCTGCGACACCTTTGTACTCGACAGATTCATCCAACCCGTCTACCTCAATGACAATGCAATGACTGTCCATGCCAGAAGAGTGCTGTACAGGGCGTTTCTCGACCCCCTTAACCCACCCGGAAGAAGCGGCATGGACGGGTGGGTTGTTGAAATCGGCTGATTCAGTCATCACCTGACCTTTCAGCACCCGGCCACCCGAACTAACCGACGCATTGATAGGGTGGCCGTTGCGCTGTACCAACGGATAAATCAACTGCTTAGGCAAAGGCATCACTTGCAACGGCAGTAGGCTGGATTCATGCTTATGATCGGGCAAATGAAGACCGCCAGTGAAGGGCCAGAGTTTAAGCATCAATGTTTCTCCACTGCCGGTTCAGGCCAACGCCAATCTGCCAGCAACTCCTCGGCTGGTTCCATGGTGATGCAATCAACTGGGCAGGGTGGCAGGCATAAATCACAGCCGGTGCATTCCGAAGCAATCACAGTATGCATCAATTTTGGTGCGCCTAGGATGGCATCGACCGGACAGGCTTGAATACAAAGGGTGCAGCCAATGCACTTTTCTTCCTCAATCAACGCGACTCGCTTCGGTTGATCCTTGCCCATTCCGCTGTTCAAAGGCTTGACTTCCAAGCCCAACAAGTCCGCCAAAGCCTTCACACCGGCTTCCCCGCCTGGAGGGCATTGATAAATGTCAGCCTCACCCTTGGCGATGGCTTCGGCATAGGGACGGCACCCCGGATAATTGCATTGCGCACATTGAATTTGAGGAAGCAAGGCATCAATTTTATCGGCCAGCGGATCACCTTCTGGTTTTAATTTGATTGAAAAAAAACTCAAAACCAAACCAAAAAAGGCAAAAATCAAACAAAGAACCAAAAATGCCAACATTGGCCTTATCCCATCAAGCTTTGACTAGCCCGGAAAAACCCATAAATGCCATCGAAACAAGCCCGGCAGTGATCAAACCGATGGCATTGCCTTTGAATGGCACGGGCACATCCGCCACATCCACTCGCTCGCGCACGGCGGCGAAAAGCACTAAAACCAAGGCAAAACCCGTGGCAGCACCGAAGCCAAACAGAAATGATTCTATTAAGCCATGTTTCGATTGCACATTGAGCAATGCCACACCCAAGACAGCACAATTGGTCGTGATCAAAGGCAAGAAAATGCCCAACACCTGATACAGCAAAGGGCTGGTTTTTCGTACTACCATCTCGGTGAACTGGACAATAAAAGCAATCACAACGATAAAGGCAATAATTCGAAGGTATTGCAGTCCCAGAGGAAACAATAGGTAAGTTTCCACCAGATAGCTCGACACCGAGGACAAGGTCAGCACAAACACAGTCGCCAAACCCATCCCCGTAGCCGTTTCCACTTTCCTAGACACACCCAAAAATGGACATAAGCCTAGAAACTTGACCAAGACAAAATTGTTGACCAGTATGGTACTGACGAGGATAAAAAAATAATCTTTCATGAAGGCAGCAAGATGGCAATTGAGAATTATGACTGGCTCGTTCCAGCTTTAAGGCTTTGACTAAAGCCAAGATAAGATCGGAATGATAGGCTTGGCTTGCATAGGGGCGCAAGCATTTTACATTCGGAGCAAGCCAAAAACTCCGCTACATTGGCGAATAAAAAAAACCCCTCACCTCATGGCTTTGACACACTCAGGGCTAATTTATCTCGCTCAATCTCCGTTATCTGTTGATATCAACCATCCGTCTTTGGCCCAAGGCAACCATTACTTCGTTTTACATGCTTAAGCATAACCCCGACTTATCCATATAAGCTCATGACTAATTAACACTTTTAAGTCTGGCATCAAAATCGCTCAACTAATAATATTGACCCCTGATTGGAAAATTGAAGATGGCAAAAAAATCGAAATCACTGACTTTGGCTATTCTCGGCTTGTCGTCACTCGCCCTCAACTGCCACGCCGATGAACTGCTTCAAGATGCTGGCAGTTGGGCGCAAGTTGTGTCCGAAGGGAGTTTGAAATTCATCGACCCAAGCCTAGAGAAAGGGCGAATTTGGCTCGAAGGACAATCCCGTTGGGATGACACTTGGAACCATTGGTATCAAGGGGTTCTGCGCATCGGCTTGGGTTATTCGCTGAGTGATCGTGCAACCATTTGGGCTGGATACACTTGGGTTCCCACACAAAACCTTGGAAAACCCTCTGTCTCACAACAAGATTTGTGGCCGGGTTTCCGTTATGTGTTACCCACCGAAATAGGAACCTTCACCTTTAGAACCATGATAGAAAGTAATTTCCTACCGGGAAATGGCGACACGGTGCGAGTACGCCCTCGCCAGATGTTTCGTTACATGCACCCGTTCGAGCAAAAACCTCAACTCAGCCTAATCATTTGGGACGAATTGTTCGTTCGGGTGAATACGACCCCTGCCGGCGGACAATCAGGATTTGATCAAAACCGTGGTTTCGCCGGCATGGGTTGGACATTTAACCCAAACTTTCGGGCTGAATTAGGGTATATGAATCAATACATAGATGATGCCAAGCATGAAAACCATGTGATGCATCACCTGCTCATGGGTTCATTGTTTGTCAACTTTTGACCCATTCCAGGGTGCAATTAAAAGTGATGCGGGAGTGCAAGGCTTGCCTTGCTAGATGGCGTACAGGCAAGGCAAGCCTTGCACTCCCGGCGTAACTTCAACTACTGCCGGGATTTTGCGCATCACTTTTAATCACACCCCCCATTCCAAGGGTAAAATGGCGAAAAACCACGATGTATCGGTTAAAGGCTGTGGCAAACAAGCCACTTATCGACTGGAATGCCGGGATAGGAAGGTTTGCAACTTTATCCAACCCTAGTTGAATCGAAATCCATGCCCCAAACCGTAGATTTGCCAAGAAAAATAACGACAATACCGTAACAATTCGCCAATCATCGTCAATTGCCTAAATTCAGATTTCTCTATCCCTCCGAAAAACGTATAATTCTGTTAATTTTCTCCGACGCAAAACACGTCAAGCGCAAAAGGCAATAGAAAGACTACTATAAGCCTGTTTGCCTGTCCTTTCGTTCTTAGGATTTTAGGCGTTGATGATTGTCACGAGAGACATGGCAAACACCACCCGTTAAAACAACAGAATTTAAAATACGATGACTCAGATTTTCCTCTACGACACCACTCTGCGTGATGGTACTCAACGGGAGGACATTTCCCTATCCTGTGACGACAAATTGGCAATAGCGACCAAATTGGATCAAATGGGCATTCATTACATTGAAGCCGGCTGGCCGGGTTCAAACCCAAAGGATGCGGAGTTTTTCCAGAGAGTGCGCCAAATTGGACTTAAACAAGCCAAAGTGACGGCATTCGGCGCCACACGCCGCAAAAACAGCCGCTGTGAAGCGGATAAAAATCTTCAGGCGTTGGTGACTGCGAACACCCCCGCTGTCGCGCTGGTTGGCAAGAGCTGGGATTTTCAGGTGGAAAAAGTCCTCGACACCACCTTGGATGAAAATCTAAGGATGATCTCTGAAAGTATTGCTTTCATGAAAGGACATGGAACCGAGACGATTTTTGATGCCGAACATTTTTTTGATGGCTTCAAGGCCAACCCGGACTATGCCATTGCGGCCTTGCGGGCAGCCGCTGATGCGGGCGCTGACTTTCTGGCGCTATGCGACACCAATGGTGGAAGCTTGCCGTGGGAAGTGGAATCCATCGTCAGGGAAGTTGCCGCCCTCGTACCCACCCGCCTAGGAATTCATGTCCATAATGATAGCGGATGCGCAGTCGCCAATTCTTTGGCGGCGGTTCGCGGAGGCTGTGTGCAGATACAAGGCACCATCAACGGCTATGGCGAGCGGGTTGGCAATGCCGACCTCACCAGTATTATCCCCGGTTTACAACTTAAGATGGGGTATCCCGTTGTCAGTGCTGAACAATTGCGCAACCTCACCGCCGTGTCGCGTTATGTGGCGGAAATTGCCAATCTCAAACATGACCGTCAACAACCTTACACGGGGGAAAGCGCGTTTGCTCACAAAGGTGGCATACACGCTGCCGCTGTACTGAAAGCCGCCGGTAGCTATCAGCACATTGAACCCGAACTGGTGGGCAACGCCATGCGCACGGTCATATCGGAACTTTCCGGGCGAGGAAACCTAATAACCTTGAGCCAAAACCGAGGTTTTGACATTACCCAAGAAGAAGCTGAACGTGTACTCCATCAGTTGAAAAAATTAGAACATCAAGGCTACGCCTTTGATGCAGCGGAAGCATCGGTTGATCTTTTGTTGCAACGCGGTAGAGTCGGTTACGAACCTCCGTTTGAATTAATTGATTTTATGGTTTTGGCAGAGGAAAGGCGCGGACGCGGCTTGTTATCCGAAGCCACTGTCAAGGCTCGCGTGGGCAAGGAAATTAAATTCGCAGCCGCCGAAGGCTCTGGCCCTGTCGATGCCCTTGCAGGGGCTTTACACCAAGCCTTATGCCAGCATTATCCGCAATTGGAAAAAATTCAACTGACGGACTATAAAGTGCGAATTTTGAACACCGACAAGGGGACGGCAGCCATCACTAGAGTGCTAATCGACTTCCATGACGGTCAGCGTTCTTGGACAACAGTTGGGGCAAGCCCCAACATTATTGAGGCCAGTTGGCGCGCGTTGTCTGACAGCATGGAATACGCCTTGCTTGGGTCTCTCAACCAATAAGATATTCCATAATTGACATTTCATTTTGGCATGGAAAAGATTATTCAAACACAGCCGTGCCTTACCCTAATCCACTCCTTTCTAAACACTACTTCGGGAATTTACGCATGAATAAAACTTTCACTGCCATTGCGCTTTCACTGATGTTCGTCGGGTTGCCGACAATGGCACTGGCTCTAAATAATGACGAGAAACCTGCTTCTCCAGCACCATCGCTGGAAGCATCGGAACATGATCAACTCGCCATGATGCGGGCCAGCATTCGCCTTGAAAAACGTGATTTCATCAAGAATGCCATGGATCTCGACGAAGCGGAGAGCAAAGCGTTTTGGCCGGTGTACTATAAGTACGAAGCCGAACTGATGAAACTATACGACATTCGGCAGAACACCATAGAGGAATACGCCAAAAACATTGACGATATCACCGAATCTAAAGCCGATGACTTAGCCAAAAGAGGATTCGATTTTCGTAAAGCCAGACTAAACTTGCTTGAGAAGTATTATGGCAAAATTGGCAAAGCACTATCAAAAAGAATGGCTACCCGGTTTGTCCAAGTTGAAAATGTCCTGCTTGCAGCGGGAGATGTCACCATCGGAACCAGTATTCCGATGATGCCTAAAGTCAACGAATAAAAACTATCTATGCTTGGCAGACGGGTATTGCATTGGCAAGCCCGTTTGCTCAAGCATGTAACATAGCAAAATCATTTCAACTTCCATTTTCCGAACTCTGATGGAGTTCATCAAATCACCCAACCGGGGTACTCAAAAGTGAATATTAGGCTAGGTATCGTATTCCTTTTTAGTTTTGCCATCATCATTGCCGGGTGTGATTTTGAATGGACACCCTCCGTTAAAATTGACAGGGAATGGCATAGACAATCACTTCTGAATGGCCATCTATCCCATTGGCTTGCAGCCTCACCCACGCCTGATGGCTACCTGAATCCGGTGTTTACCCGGCATTGGCGGCCTATCGCCAAACCTTCTTCGACTCTCACTCAACAAAGCCGTATTATTTATACCTTTGCGATTGGCTATAAACTCACTGGAGATAAGCGTTACCTTAAAGCGGCGGTAAACGGTGCCGATTTTCTGTTCCAATATTTTCGTGACCCAATCTATGGGGGTTGGTTTCAAGCCGTATCACCCGATGGCAAGCCAACCGATGAGTCTAAAGACACTTACGGACATGCCTTTGCCATCTTTGCAATGGCCCATCTCTATAGCGTCACCCAAGACCCACGCTACCGGGACGCCGGGATTGAAACTTGGCGGGTTCTTCGTTCCAAGATGAGAGACACCTTGGGAGGCTTCAGAATCAACTCGCCCCGAAATTTTGAC
Source organism: uncultured Methylococcaceae bacterium (assembly GCA_903911305.1). Classification (GTDB taxonomy): domain Bacteria; phylum Pseudomonadota; class Gammaproteobacteria; order Methylococcales; family Methylococcaceae; genus Methylumidiphilus. Next base: position 6,319 of record CAIWDB010000119.1, read on the forward strand.
ATGGTAAAGGACAACCGACGGCAAAACCCGGTCATGCATCTTTTCGAAGCCATGCTTGCCCTTTATGTCGCCACAGGCAGTGATGAAGCCTTTGCCGGAACCGACAGCATAGGCAATTTTGTCATTTACAAATTGTTACAAGAAAAAGAAGACGGGTCGGCCTATATAGAAGAATGGTACGACGAAAACTGGCGGCCCTCCCCCGATAAAACCGGCGGCTACATTGATCTAGGCCATCAGTTTGAATGGGCTTTTTTGTTCAGCAAAGCTGGTGTGCAAGGAATGGGCGAGCTATATCCATCGGTCGCGCAACGGATTTTGGATTATGCCTTGAAGGTAGGTTACGATGAAAAACTCGGAGGATCATTCAACCGCGCCCATGGTGAAGGCAAAGTCGATCCTGAAAAAGGCATCTGGCAACAAGCCGAATGCTTGCGGGTCTTGATGCACTTTATCGTGATGCGGGACAAAACCGAATTAAAACCCCGCTACGAACAAACCTTGAATTATGTCCAAACAGAATGGATAGACACAACCAACGGCGGTTGGTGGATGAAACCGAAAAGTATTTGCGCCCAATCCGATTGCCCCAACGAGCAGCCCGATGCCTACCACATGACATCCATGCACTCCGAAGGAATTGAATTAGCTGATTTTCAAGCCAAGGAAAAATAATGAATCCCAGTCATGCACTCTTGAAGAAAACCTCAACCTCCTTTGATGTTCTCGTCATCAACGCCAATCCACTCCTAAATTTGATATATGGAGGCGAGTTCAAGATAGGCGCGATTAATCGTGTCCAAACTATGCCCATGGTTGCCGAAGGCAAAGGCGTAAACGTGGCGCGGGTGTTGGCACTGCACGGTCATCGCGTGGCATTGGCGGGTTTTGCCGGAGGTCATAGCGGCGCTTGGTTACGCGATTTGGTCAGTGACCAAGGTATTGAAGACGCATTCACTGAGACAGTCGCCCCATTGCGAGTCGGCTTCATGGCATCCAAACTCAATGCCCGCCACCCCACCACCGTTTTGCCCAATGGCTTTCCGGTCACAAGGGACGAATGCAAAAGGCTGCTAGAGCGGGTGGAAAAACGACTCGGCTCGGTCAAATTGGTCATCGTCAGCGGTTCGGTGCCTGACCCTGTAGCCGATGATCTTTACACTGACTTACTGGCATTATGTGCCCAACATCAAGTGCCTTGCTGGATGGATGCTTATGGCACGGCGATGAAGCGGGCACTGGAATGTCCTCACCCCCCCGCCTTGTCCAAACCCAACCGGCAAGAGTTTGACCAAAGCCACTATTGGGGACGGGCGGAAGAACTGCATATCACCAATGGCGACGGGCCGGTTAAAATCAGCAGCCTACACGCCGGCCAATGGCAAGTTTTCCCTGCCAAAATCAAGCAAGTCAACCCAGTCGGTTGCGGCGATTGTTATTTAGCCGGACTGGCCCATGGTTGGCTAGAGGATATGCCCTATGAAGACTGTTTACGCTATGCCGCCAGCGCCGGCGCAGCCAATGCCTTGCGGCAAGATGTGGCGATGATCACGCCCGACGAAGTAAAAGCCTTGATGGACAAGGTGAGAGTGGAGCGGGTTTGAATCGGTTTCTTAAAATTACTCTCTGAAAACTTGGGTTTTGACAAGATTGAAAGGCGGATCTACCGCTTTGCCAATAATCGGTATAAATATAAAATATGCTCCCCAGATTCAGATCAAAAATCAATACACCGACTCTGAAATATACAATAGAGCCTAAAAGCAAATCAAGTTGGTTAGCTGTATTAGTTGGGGTACTGCTTTGTTTTCTTGTCATCGTGCTATGGTTTGTACTTTACACAAAACAACATAATGATTATTCTAAGTTGATTGCACTTGAAGCAAACAAGTTTTCAGGGTACATACAAGCAGACTTACGCAACCGTATTCCATACTTAAAACATCTTGTGACTCATTGGGATTATCATAAGGGAATATCCAAAGATGAATTTATCAATGATATTCAATCATATATCTCTGATACCCCAGGTTTCCAAGCTATAGAATGGGTTGATAAAACATATCATGCGAGATGGATTGTACCCATTTCGGGAAATGAGCAAGCCCAGGATATTTATCTTGCATTTGAAGAAAACAGACGAAATGCCTTGGAAAAAGCAAAAATTCGAGGAATTCCAACGATGACCTCTCCCATAGAATTAGTTCAAGGAGGCAAAGGGTTTCTAGTTTATTTTCCTCTTTTCAATAATGGAGAATTTGATGGTTTTATTCTAGCTGTTTTCAGAGTTAATGAATGGCTTGAATATGTATTCAATATAAAAAACATTCCAGAAGAACGAGAATTTTTCAAATTATCAATCTCTATTGATGATTCTTTGGTTTTTCGAGATACGGGATGGGAATCACATAAATCATCCATTGAGGCCACGGTGATAACTGACTTAATGGATCATCATTTCTCGATTCAGTTGCGTCCCACAGAACTTTTCTTTGAGCGCAATTCTACAATAGTTAATGAAGTAATAATATTTGGAGGAATTCTATTATCTCTTATTGTTTCATTTATGGTTTATTTATCTCAGAAGGCAACAGAAGAGACTTGGCGATCCCATGCCGCACAAAAATTACTTGAAACCACTATTGACGCATTGGAAAAAACAAAAAACAAACTCCAATCAACTAACATCCGGTTAAATTTAGCCACAGAATCAGGCAATATTGGCATTTGGAGTTGGGATATAAAGACAAATAATCTGATATGGAACGACATTATGTACGAACTCTACGAAGCATCTCGTGATGTATTGCCAAATTACGACACATGGCGAAAATGTCTACACCCCGAGGATGCCGTGGAAACGATTTCCATGCTTGATGATGCTGTTATAGGTAAAGCTGTATTTGATACTGAATTCCGAATAATTCTCCGCGACGGTTCGATCCGCCATATCCGAGCAGTGGCTAAGGTCGAAAGGGATGAAAAGGGCACATCACAGAGGGTGACGGGGCTAAACTGGAACGTAACCGAACTTAAGCAAAAGGAGTATTCCCTTATCCAAAGTGAGGAAAGGGTACGCCTTCTGCTGAACTCAACTGGGGAGGCTATTTATGGCATAAACTTTCAAGGAGAATGTACCTTTGCCAATCCCTCTTGCGCAAGAATGCTCGGTTATAACTCTCCAGAAGACCTACTCGGGAAAAATATGCATAACCTGATCCATCATTCCTACTCGGACGGTCGCCCAATGCCGGTTAGCGAATGCCGAATATTCCGCGCATTCCGCCTAGGTAAGGGTGAACATATTGAGGAGTCTCTCTGGAAGTCTGATGGAACCAGCTTTCCGGCAGAACTCTGGTCATACCCACAAGTCCTTAATGGCTTGGTAGAGGGCGCGGTAGTAACCTTCATTGATATCACAGAGCGCAAAAAGGCGGCAGAATTGTTAGCCACTGAAAAGCGGAGACTCTCTTATACCCTAGAAGGGACAAACGCAGGAACTTGGGAATGGAATGTACAAACCGGAGAGGTCATAATCAACAATCGTTGGGCTGAGATTATTGGTTACACATTGGAAGAACTCACTCCAATTTCAATCGACACATGGAAAAAGTATGCTCACCCTGATGATCTTATTAAATCTTACGAATTACTACAAAATCACTTTATGAATAAAGTGGAGTATTATGAATGCGAGATACGGATGCATCATAAGAATGGTAATTGGGTTTGGATTGTCGATAAAGGGCAAATCGCTATTAGAACAGATGATGGAAAGCCACTCGTTATGTATGGCACTCATCAGGATATTAATGCTCGGAAACAAGCCGAAAATAGAATACGCCACCTTGCTTCGCATGATGCTGTGACTGATTTGCCAAACGTTATGCTTGCTAGACTTCGAGCAAAAAAGGCAATTCATAATGCTCAACAAAATAATAAATCGATTACGATTATACTTCTTAATTTGATGGACTTAAGTAAAGTCAATATAAATTATGGTCATGACATGGGGGACGCTGTTCTTAAAAAGGTGGCGGAAATCCTAACTTCTTCTTTGAGTCAAACGGATACTATTTCTCGCACTGGAGGGGGAGATTTTCTAATCATCTTGCCTGAAATTCAATCTTCAAATAATGCTAATATCATTGCAACCAATATTATCAATATTTTTTCAAAAAGTTTACCCATCAATCATACAGATATACGGATCAGTATAAGTATTGGAATCGCGATTTACCCTATCCATGGAAAGGATTTCGAAAGTCTTTGTAAACAAGCTTATGCTGCCATGTATAGTATTAAGAAAACTGATAGAAGCGGATTTGCTTTCGCGGGGGATCAGTTTAATTAACGGGGTGGCCGTAGATGAGTCAAGCTTGCGCAGCCCATCTACTACGATGCGGTAGTCGCTAGCCGCACCATGCACACCAATTTCCGACTGCCAATGCCCATTAAAATTCACTAGCAACACCGTTTAACCCCGCTCCATTTCCGCTCCACTTCCTGCTTGAAAAAAACTTTCCGGCTCATCGGTTCCCCACCTTCCTGTGCATGGTGTTCATGCCAATGCACAAGATAGCGTTCGTAAGCATCATCGCCGGTGATTTCCCGCAGGCCCAACCAGCATTTTTTAATCAGCGCTAAAACTTGCACGGATTACCCATTATTCATCGGCATCATCAATATCAGCCTCGTCCGTCGTTCCTTCCGTCAACAATTCGCGCAGATATTTAAACAATAGCCGTGCTGAACGCGGCGGAGCATTGGATTGATACTCTTTATGGGCATCGCGGATCAACTGCCGAAGCTTGGGCCGCTCGGCATCGGGATGCTCGGCCATCAGCGCGTTGAGATCGTGATCGTCGCCTTTTAACAAACGGTCACGCCATCGTTCAACCACATGCTGCTGATGCACCGCCCTAGCGCTCAGATTGCTGTGACGGTCCAATTGTTCGCGTATTGGCGAAATGTCCATATCCCGCATCAATTTGGCAATGAACTTGCGCTGCCGTTTGAAAGCCCCATGATGGCTTTGTATGCTTTGCGCCAGTTTGATGGCATCCAATAACTCGGGAGCCATATCCAAGCTATTCAAGCGGTCATTGGGCAAGGCGATCAGTTCCTCGCCCAATGCTTCCAATGCGACAGTCTCGCGCTTCATTGCCGATTTGTTTGGGCGAACCGCGTATTCGATCTCCCATTCTTCTAAATCGTTGTCGGTTTGATTCATAGCAAAATATTCAAGATGCAATAATCAGAAAAAACACGAACAAAGCCACCAAGCCTAATGGAATCAATACAGCGGGCCAGTCGGACTTGACCTGCTTACCACGCTCCAAAGCCGCCTTAATGCCGGGGCTAAACCAAAAAATCGCCAACAGTGCCAAGGCTCCAATCGCAATCATTTCCCAAATAGAGTAATTTTCCAAAGCGCCCCCCTTGAGATTCGTAAAATTAGCTTATCTTATCCGATTCCAGTCTATAATGCCCTGCTGTTGGCAGATACGGGTAGTGATGCGCACAACCTTGGCAGTCGTTGAAATTATGCCTGGAGTGCAAGGCTTGCCTTGCAATGGCGCGTACAGGCAAGGCAAGCCTTGCACTCCCGCATCACTTTATAATCGCACCCGGCAGATACCTCTTAACAGCACAGTCAAAAATTCCCGGCTTAGCTCGCCCTCCAAGGAAATGCCAAGCGTGTCCGATAACTTCATCCAATCACTTCACAACTTTTATGGCTAATATCCTAATCATTTATTCTACAACAGACGGTCATACCGTGGAAATTTGCCGTCGGATTATCCGTGTGCTCGAACACAAAGGGCATCTTGTCAGCTTGGTTTCCATTAACGACATTTCTCAGGTTGACTTGACAGCCTTCGATAAAATCGTCATCGGAGCGAGCATACGCTATGGCAAACACAGCCCGAAGATTGTCGAGTTCATCCGCCAGCACCAACCACTGCTTGACAGCAAGCCCAACGGCTTTTTTTCTGTGAACGTGGTGGCGCGCAAACCGGAAAAATGCCAGCCGGACACTAACCCCTACTTAAAAAAATTCCTTAAAAAAATAACCTGGAAACCCAAATTACTCGCCGTGTTTGCTGGAAAGCTTGATTATCCGCGCTATACCCCGTTTGATCGTTTTATGATACGTTTGATTATGAAGATTACCAAGGGTCCGACCGATGCTACCGCTGTGTTTGAATTTACCGACTGGCAGAAAGTCGAAGAATTCGCTAATTTAATTGACACGTTGTAAAACGCTGGATAATAGTTTTACAATGATGGACGGAGACAATCCAATATTATCATAAATACCCGTTATCAATAATTTTCAACTGAAAGAGGATACACTCATGCCAGGCTTTGAATTACTCGATTTGACCATTAGTTTAGTATTCCTTTTTCTGCTACTCAGCCTATTTTGCTCGGCTTTGAGCGAACTTGTCGAAGCCGTCATCAATAAACGTGCGGCGAATTTACTGCAAGGGCTTAAGGAAATGTTCAATGATCAGGACGGCACGGGGATGGTCAACAAGCTTTACAACCAAACCATGATATTTTCCCTGTTCAAAGGTGAATTTGACCCGAACGGGGTTACTACGAAGAATCTTCCCTCATACATTCCAGTGGAAAACTTTTCGTCCGCGCTGATACGGGTGCTTTTGTCCGACAGTCAAG
>CAIWDB010000120.1 GCA_903911305.1 uncultured Methylococcaceae bacterium
AGGCACACGCCGTTTTACCGAGCTTGTGCCCATCCATGGCACGGGAACGACCAACCCGGTGTATTGCCTGCCCGGGGCCTTTGGTTCGGTGATGTATTTGTACCCTTTGGCTACCAATTTAGGCGCGCGGCAACGTTTTTATGCCTTGCAGACCCCGGGGCTGGATGGTTCGGCAATACCCGAGACGATTGAAGGGCTTGCCCGTCATCACCTTAAGCTGCTGCAACAACAGCTTGCCTGCGGGCCTTACCAACTGATCGGGCATTCATCGGGTGGCCGGGTTGCTTTCGAAATGGCCTGGCAACTGGAGCAGCAGGGTGAGACCGTGTCCTTACTGGCCATTCTGGATGCGCCCGCACCAAGTTTCAGGTCATCTAATTCGAGTGAGCTTGAGTGCTTGGAAGCCTATGTACAACTGTATGAACAGATGATGGGTAACAGCCTCAATCTGTCTGCAGAAACACTCAAAGCGCTGCCGGACATTGAAACGGCGTATGCCGTGGTGGCACAAACTTTCTTGCAACATAAACTATTATTTGACCCCAGAGCGGCCATTGATGAACTCAAGGCAATGGTCAACGTGGTTCGAATCACCGGGCAAGCACTTACCGACCACCAGATACCGGGAAAATTGCGTTGCCCGATTCATCTGTTTCGAGCCAGTGAGCAAAGCGCTGATGATGAAATGAACGATACCCGTGAAGCTTGGGGCTGGACGCAATGCACCCACGCGACGGTCACCGAACACTGGGTTCCAGGCGATCATCTGAGCATGGTGCTCAACCCCCACGTCAACACATTGGCGGAAAAACTGTCCCAGTATTTGTCGGACAAGCCAGTGTAGTGTGAGACGAATTATTGCCGCTGAAGTGGGATCAGGAAGCTGGCAGAATGGGAATATTGCCGCCTACGTGGATGCGCTGAAGGCTTACTTTCTTTCAGCCTTTTGCTGAGGATATTTTCTGAGCGATAGCATAGCTTACAGAAATCGTCGCACCGTTGCTATTACGCATCAGAACCACCCATTTCCATTACCGACAGAAAGGCTTCTGCCCCAAGGCTTGAATCGCCATAAACCAATGCATGGGTGGCATCCAACAAAGGCGATTGGCTACGGTGTTGTTGAGTCAGCCATTTGCCGGCCAGCAAGGACTCAATACCCTCTGCGGTCTCGCCGGAGGTTTCAAGCTCGTCCAATAGTTCCGGCAAGCGAGAGCCTTCGCCCAAGCGGACGCCGATGGTGTAATTGCGGGCGAAGTGGCTGGAACAGGTCAGGAATATGTCCGACAAACCGGCTAGGGTATAAAAGACATCGGATTGCAGCCCCATTCTTGCCATCAAGAAGGCGATTTCAGCCATGCCTTCAGCAAGCACTAACGCCCTGAAATTGTCTCCCAGCCCCAACCCGGTGACGATGCCAATTTCAAGGGCGACAATGTTTTTCAGTGCGCTGGCGTATTCGTAAGACAGGATGTCATCCGACAAGTTGATCTTGACGGTAGGCGTGGCGAGCGCCCATTTCCCATGCTGCCTCATCTGGGGCGAGTTAGACGCAATCACCAGTGCCGTGGGCAGATTCTTGACGAGATCAAGGGTGATATTTGGCCCTGAAAGCGTCCCGATGTGTTCGGTGTCCAGTTCTTCGGCGAGGACTTGGGACATTAGGTCATGGGTCGTTGGCTCAAAGCCTTTGGTGACGGACAATACGGATTGCCTTGCATGGGTCAAATGGCTGACACTTCGCGCCACCCCTCGCATGGCATGGGATGGCACGGCCATCAGGATCAGGTCCGCCCCCGAAACATGTGCATCGAAACGGGTTGAAGACCACACCTGCGGGTGAAGGCTCAAGCCGCCGAAAAAGAGGGGATGCCGATGTGTGGCATTGATCGACTCCATCACCCAGTCGTCCCAGGTCAGTAGGGTACAGGCATGGCCTGCTGTTGCAATCGTATGGGATAATGCCGCGCCCATCGTGCCGCTGCCGATGACGGTGACGGTTAGGCGATTGAGTTCAGATCCCACCACTCACCTCGATAATTTGGCCTGTCATATAACCAGATGACTCGGAAGCTAAAAAAACAGCCACTTGGGCCTGTTCTTCCGGGGTGGAAAGCCGCCCCAGCGGTATCGAATCCAACACGGCTTGCCGCTGTTCGGCAGACCTGACCCGCCAAAATTGTTCGTCGATCCTTTCGGTCAAGGTGATGCCGGGGGCGATGGCGTTGCAGGTAATGCCAAACGGCGCCAGTTCCCGTGCCAGCTTTCGGGTAAGCCCGTCTACCCCGGCTTTGGATGCGGCGTAGGCAACCGACACTTTGTCCCGCCGCCCTTGGCTTGCAATCGACGAGAAATTGACGATCCTACCGTAAGCATTTTTTTTCATCAGCGGCACGGCTGCGCGGCAACACAAAAAAACAGAGTTCAGATTGAGTGCGATCAGGGATTGCCATTGCCGCATGTCCATTTCCTCAATGCCAGCCCCGGCATTGCCTGACGATGAACTGCCCCCGACGGCATTAATGAGGATATCGACATGATCGTGGCTGGCTTCAAGCAAGGCAAACCGGTTTGCCACCTGTTCTTCATCGGTTACATCCAGCGCATAGGTGTCAACATGACAAGGATATGTTTTCCCGCTTTGTACGTTAATTTGTCTTTGCAATTTTTCAAGACCCTGCTCATCTTTATCCAACAGGATGAGCGATTGAGTCTGGTTTGCCAGCATCAGCACTATCGCTTTGCCTATTCCTTGCGCGGCCCCGGTAATGACGGCGATCCGTTTAGAGGTAGGCATTCGCCGATCTGACAGAGTGGCTGTTGCGATTGTCGGACAGGGCATCCAGCATCGCGCTCATTTTCAGATTGACTTCGGCATTTTCTCTCAGCGGGTCGGATTCCTCTAAGATTCCTGCGCCCGCTTGGACAAACAGGCGCGAACCGTACTTGTAGATTCCGCGAATCGTCAGCGCAAACCGGCAGTCATGGCCGGAAACCCAACCAACCGTACCGCCAAACAAACCCCGGGGAAAGCCTTCAAGACGACGGATTAACCGGATGGACTCCGCCTTGGGCACACCGCTGACCATGGTGCTTGGAAACAGCGACAGCATCGCATCAATGCAATGCTTGTCCGCGCCGAGTTGCCCGCTTAACTCTGAACTCAGGTGCATCACGTTATTTTGCTGGACAATGTCCAACAATCGGCTCACAACCAGCGTTCCTGGCGCACAGTAAGGCCGGAGTTCGTCCAGCATTTGCAGCAAGGCAAGCGTATGTTCGGCCAGTTCCTTGCGATCATTCAGTAGACTCTGCCTTTTCTTTAGGTTCGCTTCGGCGTTGGGGCCGCAACTGTTGGTGCCTGCCAGCGGACTGGCGGTAATCTTGCCTGC
>CAIWDB010000121.1 GCA_903911305.1 uncultured Methylococcaceae bacterium
CAGGTTCTCACTGACCCATTCGTCGGCAACTGCTCGGGAACTAGCACGCTCGTCAACGACCCCACTCAGACTGCACAAACCATCAGTAGCCTGACCAATGGTTCACCTTACTGGTTTGTGATTAGGTCCTTCAACGGCGTAGCGCCCGGCATTTGGAGTAACGTTGCCACGGCCACCCCCTTCGCCACCGTCGGCATTCCCGTCGTGACCGGGACACCTGGCGTTAATCAAGTGCAATTGTTCTGGACTGAACCCGCCACGGGCGGCCATCCGGGACCAGTCAGCTACTTTGTGACGTACCGGGTCAAAGGGCAAACCCAGTGGATTGCAGGTCCTGGCAATCTTTCGGGTAGGATAACGACCATCCCCGGTTTGATCGGAGGCACCGAGTACGAATTCGGCGTAGCCGCCCGGACTTTCGATGGCGCGACCGCTCCCGTGGTGGGCACGACCACCGCAACCCCTATCAAGTCCTGTGACGTGAACAGCGACGGGTCGGTAAACAAGACTGACATTGGGTTAATCAACGCAGCACGGAATACACCCGCTAGCGGGACGGGTGACTTGCGCGACCATAACAACGACGGAGTCATCAACCTGTATGATTCCCGCCAGTGTGTGTTGGTTTGCACCAAGCCTTTGTGTGCGCTGTGACCATAGGCAGTAGCTATATGGTTCCCACGTTCCGGCGTGGGAATGCCGCCTAGACCATTCTGCGGTTGAAGGCGCGAAGTGCCACCATTAAACTTAAGAGGTAATTCATCTATGAACCTACACCAAATACTTCTGCGCACCGGGCTGGGCATCGCCCTGTTGTTGGGCGCATCCCAAGCCTCCGCCGCCCCGGTTACGCTGCGCCTGCTGCCAGCGGTGCAGAATGCGATCCCAAGCCAAACCGTCAATTTGGCTCTTACCATCAACGGGCTAGGCGACCATGCCGCACCCTCGCTTAGCGGGTTTGACATCAATTTAAGCTTTGACTCGTCTATACTCACATTCACTGGCCACACGCTGGGCAGCTTGCTTGGCGCGGTGGATGATGTCGAAGCCAGCGACTTGAGCCTTGGGGCATCGGGCAACACGATCAACCTCGCCGAACTAAGCTACCTGTTGCCGACCGAACTCGCCACCCTACAGCCGTCCGAATTCACCTTCGCGACCCTGAGTTTCCGGGTGGACAATCTGCCCCAATTTAAACAGACGTTTGTTTTCTTTGAGTCGATTAAGGTGCTGAGCGATGAAAATGGCGAGCCACTGCAAATTGCCTCACTCAACGGTGCGCAGATCGGCAACCCCATCCCCGAACCGCCCGCCATCTTGCTGTTCGGCTTGGGGTTGGCTCTGCTGATCCGCAACCGGCGGAGGGATTTAGTAGCGTAGCCAAATCTGTGGGAACCCGTCATTTCGGCATCCATGCCGAAATGACGGTGATTTTTATCCCGGCGGGAGTTGTATATAACGATGAGCGCAGGAGCGAAAGGAACCATAAAATTAAACAATTATCAAAAACTAACCATCGGAGAAATTACCATGAAACGTTTTATTATTTGCCTATTCTTGACCTTAACCGCGTCCACCGCCCTAGCCGAACAGGCGATTTTCTCGCCGGATGATGGGGTTCTCTGCGACCGGAAGAGCGGTTTCTGCGCCGACCGTGAGGGCGTTTCGATGGCCTACACCGAGCAGTATCTCGGCAAGAAAACCGCCCAGAAGCTGCTGAAAGTCATGGGTTCTGATTCCGACATGTCGAGCTTCACGATGAGCAACGGCATGCATTGCGAGACCCGCGAGAAAAACTGCACCATCAGCAAGATCAACAACAAGCCAGACCAGGTCGGCAACATCACCCTGTTTGGCAAAAAATAATATAAGGTTTGACTTGTCGCTAGGTTCCAAAGAGCCTGTTTTATCAATCAAGAAATACTGGAGAAACCATGAATACGAATAGTTTGTTGATTTTGCTTTTAATCGGCGCGGTGTCGGGTTGGCTGGCAGGGAAAATCATGAGAGGCGGCGGTTTTGGCCTCTTAGGTGACATTGTAGTTGGGATTGTCGGTTCGGTTGTGGGCGGTTTCTTGTTCGGGCTGTTGGGCATCAGTGCCGGCGGCGGTTTAATCGGCTCCATTGTAACCGCCACGGTAGGGGCAATGGCGTTACTATTTTTGATTCGACTGATCAAGCGAGCCTGAATTGTGGCTGGCTCCCAAGCTGCGGCTTGGGAGCCATCAAACCTGACCCAGAACGACTTTGGCTTGGAGTATCATGTGAAAAACACCGACGCTAAACCAGCCTTTGAAACATTGGAAATAGGCGCACCATTGGATTATACCGGTGATGTCTATCGGGTCTATTTTGAAGTGCGTGATACAAACGGCGAATGTAAAAAGATTATCTCTTCTTTTCTAGGCCAGCAAAAGGCCGAAAAAATAGTCACACTGACTCATGGGTATGAAGTTGAGTTGCCCATACAGTGCGTACCTGAGGTCGTAAGATTAATAGCCCATGCCAATATGGCCGTCTATCAAGTCGTCAGATACGCAAAAACCAATGGCACGTGGGGGTAATCTTTTCTTTTCAGGGTTGTCTTCCGCCTAAAGGCGGGACTACGAACGGTAACTTGATTACACTAGCCGTAATCAACATACCTAAAACAGGTTCACCCGCTTCCTTGCGTAGCACTTCATCAATGATGGAGCATTTGTCCCAACCAGACAATGCAAAAAGTCTTTCCACATAAGCTTGAGAATGACTATAACGACCATGAATGTTGAGTTTGAAATCTTGCTCAATAGTCCCCTTCTCCAAGGTGAATATCAAATGCCCACCCGGTTTTAGGGCAGTCTTTGCTGCTTGTGCAAATAGTTCCAATGCTCCGAAATAAACCAAGGTGTCAGCGGAGACAATCAGATCAAATGTTGTCGGGTTTTTCTCCAAATATCCAACCAGTTCCGCCACCAATAATTCATCGTAGGCAGCCCTCCCTTCTGCCTTGACTAACATTTTAGGGGAAAGATCAATACCGATCAGCTTAATCGCATAAGGCGTTAGCAAAGGGCCGCACAAACCTGTGCCACAACCCGCATCCAATACCAACAAATCGCCTGCTGGGTTGGAATGAATGTCACCCACGGCACTAGCCACTAAACTCGGCGCTCGGTAGTCCAAGCGTTCCAATACTTGGTCAAAGCTGCCGGCAAAATTGTCGAACGTTTGTTGCACATAATCATCCGATGCGCGTTCGGGAACCCACTCACCCCCCATTTGGGCGGCATAAGTGTGTTTGGCGATGGCGTTTTCGGGTTCGTTTTCCAACCATTGCCGTAAAACCTTGGCTGCTTCTTCAAAATCACGACCAAGATAAAGTGCCCGCCATAGGCTTTTATAGGCATCTGCTTGATAAGGTTGCAGCGCAATGGATTGCCGACACGCCTCGGCGGATTTTTTCAAATCCCCTTGTTTACGATAAGCGTTGCCAAGATTGTGGTAAAAATCCGCCCGTTTGGGCTCCAATTCTATGGCAGTTGAAATGACTTGCACGGCCTCTGCAAAATCGCCCAGATCCTTTAGCACAATGCCTAAATTATTCAGTGCTGCGGGGTGTTTGGGCGATAGCTCAATGACTTTACGATAGCATTCCTTGGCTTCTTCCAATTCGCCGCATTCCTTGTGAACATTCCCTAGATTGTTAAAGGCATCCGAATAATGGGGGTTGGCGGTGACCGCTCGCTTGATAAAGCCAACTGCCTCAGCACTCCGGCCACGCTGATGAAGCAACACGCCCAAAAAATGACAAGCATCGGGATGATTTGGGAGGGCAACAATGATGGAGCGATAATTCTTTTCGGCGGTGGCAAGATCGCCTTCCTGATGGGCTTTGATTGCCTTCGCCAGAACATCCTGTAATAACATGCCTTTGCCGTTGCGGCTCTGCTTTTCAACGGCACGCCGTTGCTGACGATTCATCACTAGCCCCCATTCTTATGGGCCGTCACCAAGAACCCGGCCACTGGCTCACCCATTTCCAATCGGAGAATGGTGGACTCGCAGTCAAGCATAGACAAATTGGCTTCGGTCAAGCATTGCTTGATATACGCTTGACAGTGGCTATAACGCCCATGGGTATGAAGTTGGAAAGGCTTTCCTTTGTCATCCTCTAGTTTTTCGACGGTGAAAATTAAATATCCATCGGGTTTGATAGCCTTGGCAGCACAAGCGAAGACCTCCGTCAGTTCGCCAAAATAGCACAGGACATCCGCTGAAACGATGGCATCGAAAGCAGCTACTGATTGGTTCAGATAGCTAGTCAACTCGACTTCGACCAATTCATCGTAGACTTGACGTTCCGAAGCCCTTGCCAGCATTGCAGGGGAGAGGTCAACCCCTATCAAATGCTTGACCTTTGGACGCAATAACGGGCCGCACAAACCTGTCCCACACCCGGCATCCAATACAACCGGTAAGCTGTCTTGGCGGGCAATCCCCTGAAATGCCTTATCAACCAAAAAGGGGGCTTTATAATCAAGTGTTTTCAACACACCGTCAAAACTTTCCGCAAAGCGGTCAAAGGTTGCCCGGACATAGTGATCATCGGCCCTTGCTGGTATGTCTTCCCCGGTATAAGCCGATAGGGTATGCCGTGCCAATGAGTTGTCCGGGTCAATCTCCAATAATTTGCGTAGAATTTGCACGGCCCGGTCGTCTTCCCCGCATATTTTCAAGGAATAACTCAAATGTCGGTAGGTGTCAGGCTTGAAAGGTCTCTGCGAGAGTGCTTCCAAATACACATCCATGGCATTGGCAAGCTCTCCCTTTTGCTTGAAGACATTGCCTAAGTTTTGATAGTGCATCATTGCATAAGGGTCTAAGTGAATCGCTTTTAGCAATATATCAATTGCTTCGACAATTCTCCCAGACTCCTTTAGAGTAATACCCAAATTATTATAAGCTGTTTTGAAGTTTGGGTTTATTTCAATCACTTTTCGGTAGGAAGCCTCAGCTTTTTCAAACTGCCTTTGCTGCAAATACATATTGCCAAGATTATTATGCGCCTGAACATAATCAGGGGCTATCGACAAAGCTTTCTCGATGAGTGCCGTGCCTGCTTCCTTATCCCCTAGAAAATACTTAATTATTCCGTAATAATGCAAAGCATCTGGGTTGTCTGGGTCTACCTCCAATATTCGGATAAATAAATTCTGAGCTTCTGTGTGTCGATTTTGCTGCTGCAAATACACAGCCAATTCCAAAGCTTCTTGAAGGTTAAGCTCTTGGACGGGCATTAATTGGTTTTCATCAACCGATGTCAATTCAGTCATAGATGTATGTGGTATATCCTAAAAGGTGCAGATTTGCCTTTTTACAAGTTTCAATATATGTCGTAAGCCAATCAATCACATTTGGATCAGAATCATCAAATTTATCATAATCAACCATGTTTTTTGACCGCAAGCCCGTATCTACCTGATCTGTGCCTTTTGCTTTCAATAAAGCCGGATGTTGCGAAGTTTGGCGGGGTTTGTAACACCGCAACTGACTTTTCGAGACTCACGAATGTACCTATTGAATCATAAAATGATGTGGAAGGGATTGCAAATTCATTCCGGCCTAAGCGCCTCCGGCTACGCAGAATACAATCATTCTGAACACTATGCGGCTGAGCCGCTATTGCGCCCTAAAGAGCCAATAACCATCAATAGCCTACCCTTTCCAAACAGGGCAAGGCTGACCGGTTCGGATACATTATTGGACAGGAGGTTGGGAACATTTTTCATGTGGTCGTCTACCCGGCAGAACCAATCAGTGATAAAGTCTTGTATGGTCATGGTGTGGTGTCCTCATTGGATAAGCGTTTTAGTCAATCACTTGCCGATTTGGCTCAAGCCCGTGACCACTTTAAAATTAACTAGCACCAAAGATTATGAACATTCTGATGAAAATCCCTCCCCCCGTCCATGGCCTGTTGTTGCTTTCACTATGCAAGGGTTTGGACATGCTTTTGCCCCTATCCATGGGGATTTACTCTCCATCCTTGGGTATGGTTATTGCCATGTCGGGGCTTGGCATTGTCATATGGGGGCTTGCGCAGTTTATCCTAATTAAGACGACACCGATTCCCTTAGGTAAACCTCGCGATCTGGTAACCATTGGCCCGTATCGCTACACCCGCAATCCCATGTATCTTGGGCTGCTGCTGATGGTGGGAAGCGTGACATTTTTTACTGGCTCTTTGGTGTACCTACTGAGTCCCTTGGGTCTTTTTCTGATCATTGACCGGCTTTTCATACCCTACGAGGAAGCCACTCTGGATCGTCTGTTCGGCATTCGCTTTGAAGCGTTTAAACGTGAAGTCAAAAGATGGCTGTAATTTGAATTGGAAAATTACTGACGCGAATCGATATGCTAAAATGTCAAAAAATGAGGCGGGAGTTCGCTCCAATGCATCTTATAAGAGCATCCTGTTCAGATGACCTTTGGTTTTGCTTGGTTGCCAACCCATGTTGCCTCTCAACATTTTTACTGTAACGTAAGGAAAATAAAATCATGAAATTTGACTTAATTGTGGCCAGAATCATCCAGATTGTCGTTTCGCTGGTCTTTATTACCACGGTGATGCTCTACGTCGGTGTGTTGCTAATGTTGCCGCTTGCCATTTTCTGGTATTCGGTAAAGATAGCTTCTTTGTTGTTGCCTTTCTTACCGACGGCAATATCTGTGATTATCGGCATTGCCGCCTTGGGTTTCGTTGGGCTTAAAGTCTCCAAGATGAGCGAATTATTAAACGCAATAATGGAAGTAGGGGTTGATCTTGTTGAATTTAGCTACAAACAAAAAGAACGATTTGAACCCATTATTGAACATAGCCGTGAAAAATTAGCCTGATCCTGGTGGTTTCTCAATAAATAAGAAGCCCCGCATTTGCGGGGTTTTTTGTTTGTTCAAAGCGTTTATTATTGACTGATGTTACGCACGGACGCATCAGTTGCCAATTTTCCAGCGAATCGGGAGCGTCAAAGCCTGTCCTGAGCGAAGCCAAAGGGCTGGCTTTGACTTGAATTTAAAAATGCGAAGCGTGCCTCGCCTGTCAAAGCAAGCGTTGATACTCCAATCCTAGGCTGCTGTGTAACATCAGTTATTTAGTTGAATATGCTAACATCCCGCCCAAAGATTAACGCTTGCCGAGGTTCATGAGAAAATGTGGTGGATCTTTTTCGTTAACTTGGGTTTGAACTTTCTTTTTGTCAATTTGATGGCGGTGGAAGTTCACCAGACAAATGCCAGCAGTAGCGATATCAGTTTTGATTTGGAACTGGTCGGCAATGTTGGCGGGTTCTCGACGGCAAAAGTCGTGCGTGGCCCTTACCTACAAATGGCCACGCCAAATAGCATGACAATAAGATGGCGGACGAACTTGGCTATTGACTCTCGGGTTCGTTACGGCACGGATCAAGGTAGCTTGACCCAAACAGCCAATATTACAGCAATGACAACCGAGCATGAGGTCAAACTGACGGGGTTGTCGCCTGAAACGCGGTATTGGTATTCAGTCGGAACAAGCTCAGTCGCGTTGGCAGGGGGTGATGCCACAACCTATTTCAACACCGGGCCGACAAATGGAACGGCCCGTCCCACACGAATCTGGGTCATCGGCGATGCGGGCACCGGGAATTCCAACCAGATTGCTGTATTCAACGCTTACCGCAACTTCACAGGGTCCCGTCACACCGACCTTTGGCTAATGCTGGGCGACAATGCCTACAAGTCCGGCACCGATGAGGAGTTTCAGGCCAAGGTATTCGATATCTACAGGGACATTTTCAAACAGACCACCGCATGGCCTACGATTGGCAATCATGATGCGATATCCGCCGATTCTGCCTCACAATCAGGCCCTTATTACGACATATTTAGCTTGCCCCGCAACGGCGAAGCGGGCGGGTTCGCTTCAGGAACGGAAGCCTATTATTCTTATGACTATGGCAACATCCACTTTCTGGTGCTGGATTCTCAGGAATCCAGCCGCCTAACCACTGGCGCGATGATGACTTGGATGAAGGTGGATTTACAGGCCACCAATGCCGACTGGGTGATAGCCTATTGGCATCATCCGCCTTATACCGAGGGTTCGCACAATTCCGATACGGAAAGCCAATTGATCGACATGCGCCAAAACTTCGTTCCGGTATTGGAAAAGTATGGTGTGGACTTGGTACTGAATGGACACAGTCATTCCTATGAAAGGTCGAAATTCATTAATGGCCACTACGGTGATTCCACGAGTTTTAGCGATGCCGTGCATGTGGTTCAAAGCGGTAGCGGGCGGACTGACGGAACGGGCGCATACAAAAAAACTAAGGGTGGCGTGGCCCATGATGGCGTCGTGTATGCGGTGGCCGGTAGTTCCGGGCAAATCAGTGGTGGCACGCTGAACCACCCGGCCATGTCGATTTCCCTCAACGAATTGGGTTCGATGGTGCTGGACATAGATGGCTTGACTCTGAACGCCAAATTCATCAACAACAATGGCACGGTCAGGGACAATTTCACCATTGTGAAAGATGGACAATTCAGGAATGTTGGAGCGGGTGATGGGATTCGAACCCACGACAGCTTGCTTGGGAAGCAAGAACTCTACCACTGAGCTACACCCGCCTTTCGATGTTCTAGATTTTACGGATTTTCTTCGACTTCTACAATGGGGGAGGTGAACTAATCGCAGGAGTTTTGCATCGAAATAGCAGCGGTTCCCAAACCGTTCAATTAAAACAACACATTCTGAAACGAGGAGAATCCTAATGGTATTGCTCGGCTTGCTCGGTACAATCATTTCCATGTTTTGCTCGGTGTGGTATTACCGCACCGCTGTTGCGAAAGGCGCGCCCGCCATACAGTGGGCGATAGTTGGCTTTATGTCCTATTTTTTGACCAACTTGATATGGACTTTTTGGGTAACCAAGCCCATCGCCTTAAAGCTTATGGCACAAGGCGCAGGAGGTAAGGCCGGTATGATTTCAAGTTCTGGCGTATTGCTTGGCGCCTTAGTCGCTTGGTTAATCTGGTCACAGTTACTCAACAAGCTTAAGCCGACCGTATCATAAATAATCTACCCTACGAGCCAGCGGATTCCACCGGCTAGCGGGTAAATTTGCCGGTTCGTGGGTGAAGAATGATTGACGACCTAAGATTTAGTTACAATACTATGTCATCATAACAATTCAAACTAACTAAAAGAGGAGGACACAATGGGAGCCATTGGCGGGATTGTTTCTATTGCATTTGCCGTTTGGTTTTATTTAACCGCAGAAAAGAAAAAAGCCCCGACAATCCAGTGGGCTATCGCGGGTTTCATTAGTTATTTTGTGCCTTGGTGGGTTTGGGTGAAGGTGATGGGTCCAAAGAAAATACCATTTTCCCCATCAATTAGCATCCTATTCGGGGCTGCCTGCGCGTTTTTGGTGTTGACCTTTGTGTTAAAAAGAATCAAGTCGCCCGATTAACATTGCAAAAAACAAGCGCCAGCGGCTTAGCCAACTGGCGCTTGTTTGTATGGTTTAAACTATTTAGCTTTAGTATTTACAGCTTGTCGGCGTTTTCGCTCAGATAGGAAGCAACGCCGTCTGCGCTGGCAGACATGCCTGGTTTGCCTTTGTTCCAACCTGCCGGGCAGACTTCACCGTGTTCTTCAAAGAACTGCAAGGCATCGACCATGCGGATGAGTTCATCCATATTGCGTCCCAGCGGGAGATCGTTGACCACCTGATGGCGAACGACACCTTGGGTGTCAATCAGGAAGGTGCCACGATACGCCACCGGGAAGCCTTCTTTTTCCACGTCATAAGCTTGGGTTATGGCGTGGCTGATGTCAGCAATCATGGTGTATTTGACTGGGCCTATGCCCCCTTTTTCAATTGGGGTGTTGCGCCAAGCGCTGTGGGTGAATTGCGAATCAATGGAAACTGAAAGCACTTCCACGCCGCGTTTCTTCAATTCGTCCACCCGGTGATCCAGAGCAACCAGCTCGGTCGGACATACAAACGTAAAATCCAAAGGATAGAACACTATGGCAACGTATTTACCCTTGGTTTCTTTGGAAAACTCGTAATTGTCAGCGATGGTTCCATCGCCAAGCACTGCGGGTGCGGTGAAATCTGGGGCCTGTTTACCGACTAAAACACTCATTTAGCTCTCCTGTAATTATCCAAAAGGGAAAAGGTTTCACCTTGGCTGCGCTTTTGCAGCGTCCGGCTGTAACATCGGAATAGTCCGGTGTCATGAAAAAAAGAGTATGGAATTGTACACCGAATTTGTCTGGGAGACATGGCTCAGGAAAGCGAAAGCGAAGGGTTCTCCATCACATCCCGCCAAACTGCCGCGCCCGTTCCTTCTGGAATGGGTTGGATGCTCGCACACAGCATTCCCTTGGAGTCATGTATATCCAGAGTGGTGTTTCCATCCTCTTCATGTCTATGATTGACCAGTCGAATGCTATGAAAGTTCGGGCCAGAGATGTTCAATTTGAAGTCTTGCCCGTGAATAGACAAACTTTCCCCGCAGCGATAGTTGATTGATTTAATCGCGCGTTGGCGAATGACTTGATAGGGGTCGGCTATCAAAATGGTGCATGGTAGTTCCAAAAGCACCAAAAGACTAAGCCTGTCATGGGCTTCTTCCATGGTAAGCATGTGTTCACCGTTCCGGCGCAAGTTGACTTGGGGTAATGGCTTTGGTTGAAAAAATGAACGTGTTTCGTCAATTTCAACCTGTTTTACCGGAAACAATGAGTCGATCAAAGGAACAAATGCTGCGTGTGCGTACATAATCACCTCCTTTAAGCTGCCATAAAGACTTTTATTCTTATTATTTATAAGCAAAACCTAAGCCAAAATCTATTAAGCATAAACCATGAAAATGCAAACTAATCATTTTGGCTATAGAACCGATCCTGTACTAGGTTCAACAAAGACTATAGGAATCAATTAATCCATTATGATGGCTTACCATGAAGGAATCATGACAAATTTTGGTTTTTCAAGACTAATTTAATTTATATCTGTGTCAACCGCCACAGTTTAATATATCGAAACACACACTTTCAAGTATCTCCGGCTCAATTTAAACTATTGAGCCGTTGATTCTCAGCAAAACCTACATTCCTAGAAAAAGGTCCCGTCAATCGGCGAAGAAGCCGAAGCAAACCGCTTGCGTGGCATCCGTCCGGCATGGTAGGCTTCGCGACCCGCTTCTATGGCCTTTTTCATCGCCGATGCCATTAAAATCGGATTCTTGGCTTCTGCGATGGCAGTATTCATTAATACGCCGTCACAACCCAATTCCATCGCAATTGCCGCATCAGAAGCCGTGCCTACACCCGCATCCACCAAAATTGGCACTTTGGCATTTTCGATAATGGTCAAAATATTGTAGGGATTGCGAATGCCCAAGCCAGAACCTATGGGTGCTGCGAGGGGCATCACTGCCACGCAACCAATGTCCTCCAAACGTTTTGCGATAATCGGGTCGTCGTTGGTGTAAACCATCACATCAAAGCCGTCTTGGACTAATATTTTCGCCGCTTCCAAGGTGGCAGTCACATCGGGGAATAGGGTTTTTTGATCCCCTAGCACTTCCAGCTTGACCAGTTTATGGCCGTTTAACAACTCTCGCGCCAGCCGGCAAGTGCGTACCGAGTCTTCCACCGTGTAACATCCCGCTGTGTTGGGTAATATCGTATAACGGTCAGGCGGCAGTACATCCAGTAGGTTGGGTTGGCCGGGATTTTGCCCAATATTGCTGCGTCGAATGGCGACTGTGACGATTTGCGCCCCGCTCGCCTCGGTGGCAAGTCGAGTTTCCTCCAAGTCTTTATATTTGCCAGTGCCGACTAAGAGCCTGGAACGGTAGGTTTGACCGGCAATGACCAATTCATCACCCTGTCCTCCGCCTATCGCGTGTACGATTTCCACTTGGTCGCCGTCATTCAGTTTGTGCTGCCCGTATTGTCCATGTGGTACGATCTCACGGTTCAATTCGACAGCAATACGTTTGCTGGATAGTCCTAGTTGTTCAATCAGTTTTGCTAAATCCAGAGGTTCGGCTACCGTGCTTGGTTCGCCGTTGATTTTGATTTGCATGTGGTTAACCTTTATAGTGCTTCAATCTTGTTTTGACGCCGTAGTTCCACGGCCTTAGCCAGTTCACGCAGCAGTAGTTCGCTATCTTCCCAGCCAATGCAAGGATCGGTGATGCTTTGACCATAGTTCGGCGATTTGCCGGGTTCGAGTTTTTGTTGCCCCTCAACCAGGTGGCTTTCAATCATCACACCAAAAATGCGCCTGTCTCCTGATGCAATTTGGCCCGCCACATCTTGACCTACCACAATTTGCCGCTTATACACCTTGGAGCAGTTGGCATGGCTAAAATCGATCATGATGTTGGTGGGTAAGTCGGCTTTTTCCAATTCGGCGGCTGCGTCAGCCACGCTATCCGCATCATAATTGGTGGATTTGCCGCCCCTCAGAATGATATGGCTGTCCTCATTGCCTGAAGTCGAGAAAATCGCCGAGTTTCCGGTTTTCGTCACCGAAAGAAAATGATGGGGCCTTCTTGCCGCCCCGACGGCATCAATGGCAACCTTGATAGTGCCATCGGTGGCGTTCTTGAAGCCAACCGGGCAAGAAAGGCCGGAGGCCAGTTCCCGATGGACTTGGCTTTCCGTTGTCCGTGCGCCGATGGCACCCCAAGCGATCAGATCGGAAACATATTGTGGGGTTATCAAGTCAAGATATTCGGTGGCTGCCGGCATGCCCATTTCGTTTAGTGAAAACAATAATTTTCTTGCCAAACGCAACCCCTTGTTTATGTTGAAGCTTTTATCCAAGTCCGGGTCATTGATCAGTCCTTTCCAACCGACTGTGGTGCGAGGCTTTTCAAAATAGACGCGCATGACAATAATCAAGTCCCGCTCAAGTTCGCGTTTTAGAGCCAGCAGTTTACCAGCATAATCAAGCGCAGCCATTGGGTCGTGGATGGAGCATGGGCCAATCACCACTAAGAGTCGGTCATCTTCGGCGGTTAAAATTTTATGGATATCCTGTCGGGCTTGCAAAGTTACCAGCGCCGCGGCCTTGGTTATTGGGCATTCCTCATGAGCTACGTGCGGAGGTATGACTTCATCGATTCGGCGGATGCGCAAATCGTCTGTGTTGTATTCGTTAGTCATTGCGGAGGTTTCTGTTTTATCGGGCAAGGCGCATTCGACCACAAAATGGCCGTGCAATCCCAAAATTAAGTTAAAACAGTCATTTTACCGCTTAAGTTGATTCACTTTCCATATTTGCCGTAACACTTTGTGCAATAACATTCCAAAGTGCAGGATGTAATGGCGTTTCTGGGTGGTGAATGGCACTGTTCCTGCCATTAAGCCCCGCCGCAGTCATGACCGGCAACCATGGCGCTTTGCCCGCTGGCGAGGCGAATGATGCTCCGCACATCGCCGAACTGGGCATCCGGCTGGAAATGGCTCGACTTTTTCGGCTTATCCGACAGATTAAAGCCACGTTGAACAAAGTCTTCTACGTCCATTGAATTTTAAACTATGGAAAAACTTGATTTTATTTCACAGGCATATTCTTAATGCCCACCATTCCCATACCCTCGCGGCCATCCCATAAACTGAATTCATAGTAATATTCCGGGTGAAAATAATCCGCGCTTTCGACCGTAAAATGGGCGGCATTAAACAATGCAGATAAAGTGTCGATGTCGATGAAGTTAAAATATTCAGGCATGGCTTGAAGCAGTTCCGCCTTGTTTTCTTGTGCTCCAATGACGGGATTGTTTTTTAAGGAAACCCAGCCGGGCGTAGGGTGGCCCGCTGATTTTCTGGCTAGGAATTCGGGGAATATGGGTTGGTTCATGCCGTGGAACACCGAATCCGCTACAACGAATAGCTTACCGCCGGGTTCCAGCCAGCGATGGAATCGCGCGAGGCAAGTGGCAATTGTGTCGGAGTCAAAAAAATGGAAGACTCGGGCACAAAGTATGGCAGATACGCTTTCTGCCTCCAATTCAATGCCGTCAATGCAAGAACCGGGCAGAACTTGCAAGTTTTTCCGCAAATGTTCTGGCGTTTGTCCATACAGCGCTTGCAGATGATGGGGTTCCAGATCATTGACGATAATGCGACCACCTTGATTTAGCACAGATGTCGCCGCAACACCATAGGCCGCGCCAATTTCCATAACGGGCAGTGAAGCGTTTGCCGCATAGTCGATAAAATCCCACGTGTAAGGGTCGCCAATGCTTGCAACCATCCAGCCCATGTTATTCAGGGTAGGTATTAATTTGCTTTGCGTGTTTTCATCGGTAATCATTTTAACCTCCAGCTAGCTTTGTCTTAACTACGGTTTTCAGTTGGGATAACTGGGTATTTCTCACCATTGCGCGGTCACACCTAGAAATACATTGGCCCCAGAATAGGTATACCGATTGCCGGTTCCATAATCCCGCGTTTCATAGATGTCATAACCACTAGAAAGCGTCGCTTTGTATTGGCTTGACAGTTTCCATTGGGCGGCCAAAAACCCACCGCCTTTCTGCTCGTCGGCTAGGTTGTAAACCAATGCCGTATCACTATCGACCGCATACATCCGATTGCCTGCCAAACCACCGGCAGTCACCCAAGAGGGTATCCAAGGCGATTGAGAAGAAAAGTAATGGGTGAGCTTGATTTCCGCCGCGTCGGTATGACCGCGCATGGCGCGTAATGGATTGGAAACATTGACATCGTACAGCCGCAATTGTAACCAGTCATAGTTTTGGTTGAAGCCAAAACCTAGGGTTGGGGTCCACTGCTGGACAGTCAGTGAACCATTGCCGATCTTGCTTTCGCCGTAAAAGCTAACGGCATAGCCCAAATCGGCGTAAAACGATTTAGACTCATGTAAATAAGACAATTGTGGGGCGACAACTTGCACCTCATCGCTCTCATTGGTCGAATCATCGTTATTGATTTGATGCCCGTCCAAGCGCACAGTCAAACGGCCCGCCAGCCATTCAGGCGTGAAATTAAGCCGCCCGGAGAGAAACTCCGACGCTTGGTTGAGTGCCGAGCTACCCCCTTTAAAATTCAAATTGGTATAAGTGGCACCGCCTGCGATGCCGCCGCGATCCAAGTACTGTGCGTCGAAATAAACCCCCGCGCTGGTCATACCGCTACGCAACGGGGAACCGCCGTAGCCGGTATAAGAAACCATGGGCGTCAGTTTCAGCGTCCAGGAATCGGCAATAGCCGATTCCTCGGAGCCATCGGCTTGGCCGCACATTATCGCCAAGCAAACTGCGAAATACCGGGTTAAATAGTGTTGGGTTTTCATCGTTGTCATTGACCTGAAGCTTGGTCTAAACCCCAGCCAGCGTTTTCCAACACCGCTTCCCAGGTTTGTCCGAAGCAATCCATGCGCATACGCCGCACACCGACTCCGGGTTTGATTTCGGCCAGTGTGTGTGCTTGCCATGCGATACCCGGTGCAAGGCGGATGCGGTGTTTGCCTTCTTGCCGCCAGACTTGCATCTCCGCATCCCAATGGCGGCAATAATGGCTGTCGCAACCCGTGCCTAGCGGGTGTAGCAGCGCGACCAACAGACGTCTGCCCAAACCAATCGGCAACAAGCGCATAGACGGGCGGTCTTCCCAACATTCGGCGGTGCTGCTGAGTGGCGTTAACCCCAAAGCCAGTAGCCAAAGATCAAGCAAAAGGGCTGTCTTGCCTTGCCGGTCATAAAACCCGATCACCGCCGCTGTCTTTTCAAAGGCAGCGGAAGCGCCCTGCGTTTCTGTCAAACGGAATTGACCGAGGAGGCTCAGATTGACGTTCAGGCAAGCCGTGTTGCCTGCGCCGTTTTCCGGTGTCTTGATTCGATAGCGAAGGCTGAGTCCGGCAGACAATTTCATTGCAGAGGCAAGCGGCTCGCTGATGGGGGCTGCGCTGACGAAATCCCCGTCCGACGGCCTTTTGCACAGATGGAAATTCCGTGCGGCTTGATCGCCGCCGCGTATCAACATAGTGCCAAAATGAAAGGGGATGGTGAGTCCGCCCAGTGAATCGCCGATTTGCACATGCATATGCAGATGCGGTTGCGGCGAACGCCCCGAACTGCCACACGCTGCGATGCGTTGGCCGGGGTTGACCCATTCGCCGACATTGACTGTCAAACTGCCTTGTTTGAGATGGGCGAGTTTCACGTACAAGCCATTCCCCATGCGGAGCAGCACAAAGTTCCCCCAATTGTTGACAAGGTCCACCTCGCCCGGCGGCATGTCGGGCAGGTCGGAGCGCAAACGCACCACTTGCCCTGCTGCCGGCGATAGCACGGGCGCACCGAAGCAGTAATAATCGGTTAAGGAAGCACCGTCGCCACTGTGGCTGCGTCCGTTTTCGACAATATGAAAATCCAAGGCATGCCGCCACGCTTCGCGATGGGTGTGCGGCCCGTCAAAACCTTGCGATACTTGCCATTCGCCGTAGAACGGCAGGGTAAGTGGCAAGCTGTCGGCGGGTGCGCCCCGCGCTTCGGCCAGTCGCGCCCGCTCGTAGGTGATTTCCGGCGCGGCGGGAAGCTCTAGGTTCAGGTAAGGTTTCCGCCAAACCGTCCGGGCGCTTAATGCGCCTAGGCATAAATAGACGGCAAGCAAAAAGGGGGCGGTCAACAGCGGCAAGGCGAAGCCGTACAGCATCCCGTTCAACGCGACCGCCGTCCATCCACTCAGCGCACTGCCTGCCACTGCGAATGCAAATCCAGCGCGGCTCGGCACGGTGAAGATACCACCCAAGGCCATGGCGGTTAGCATGAAATTAAAACCATTGCCGTGCGGGTCGCCGAGGTTGAACAACTGGAATCCCACAAGCCCTGCCAGATAACCCGTCAGCGCCAATAGGCCCAGATAGCGCGAGGCCACGACCAGCCCTAGATACAATAAGGCCCCCACCATAGGATTGGGAACTAGGAACAGCCAGCCCAATGAGGTGAAAAATGAATCCAGCCACGGGGTGAACACGGTGTGCGAATTTGCCATGCTGGCGACGGATGCCAAGCTTGTCGCCCGGTAGGGTTGGGTGAGCAGTATCGCCCACGTCACTAAGGTAAACGGTAGGCTTAACACCGGCAATCTGCCTATTTGCCATAGTAGCCCTGCCAGCCAGTGGGTGATCAATGTGACCGATAGGGACGCGATGGCGACCCAAGCCAGCAGTTGGGCATCGAAAGGATGAATGACGCCAATCACTAAACCTGTTAGCAAGCCGTTCACCCAATGTGGTTCGGCGGGCTTGGATAATCCCAACACTCGCCCCCAGCCAGCGGCACAAAGCAGTCCGAGCAAACCGGGCAAAGCAGTCTGTGGTGAAAACCACGTCAACAGCGCAAACCATGCGCCCATCCAAGGTGAATCGCAGAATAGCACCGACGCATAGGCTCGGGAGAAAGCTGCGATTAATACTCCTAGATGGATTATGAATGCCGTCAGGCGAGCAAGCGTCATATCTAAAACGCTTTGGGCAAACCCCGCTGGCTCGGTTTTTAAAACCGAGTCGGTGTGGCAATCAGATATAAGGGCAAGTTTTTTGTTTGCCCTCGGGAGCCGGATCAATTGGCACACACGAAAAAGCTTTGCCAATCCAGAGTTTTTGTTTTCCAAAGTCACGGCATTCATTCTGGCAGTCCCTGCGGAAATGGTAACCTCAAGGATTCGGGCAGACGTTCGTACTCATTAATGGCTGAGAGTTGCTCGGCGACACGCACCACTTCCACCTTGCCTTCTAGCGTGACCATCACCACGGCGGGCCGGTATTGAATGAACTGCATCCACTGCGTGTTGTTGTAAGCACCGGCAGGACGGACCATTAGCGCATCGCCGACATTGAGCGGCGGTAGCATCACCGAATTGCGCACGATGTCGATGTTCATGCACAAAGGCCCGTACAACACGGTTTCTTCGGGGATGCCATCCAGTGGGCGCAAGGGCTTGACTTGGTGGTTGTACCAAAACGCCGTGAATAACAGATTGACACCAGCATCCAAGATTGCCGCACGGCGACCGTCAGGCAGACGCTTGCCGCCAACGACGCGGGTCACCAAGATTTCCGCGTCGTCCACCATGGCCCGGCCCGTTTCCAGAATCAAGGTAGGCAGTGTTTTGCCTGCCGCGCTGCGGGTACGGGTGGCTTCCAATAATGACCCAGTGATCGCTTCCGCGTATTGGTCAAAACTGGGCACGAGTTGGTCTGGCGGCAGGTACACGCCTTGCAAGGCATTGCGCGAGGCAAAGCCACCGCCAATGTCTAGATATTCGATTAGGCAAGCGGTTTCAGCCTCGACTTTATCCATGAATTCGGCCATGATCCGGGCTTGTGCAGCATAGGCCCGCAGGTCTAGGACAAACGTCCCAATATGGCTATGCAGCCCGGTCAGTTTCAGCCATTCACTGGATGCGATGCGTTGTGCCGCGTCCATCGCCGCCCCTGACTCCAAATTGAAACCAAACCGGCTCCATGACTCGGTGTAGCCCGTGTCAAAATTCAGGCGGATGCCGACAGCGACTTTTTTATTTAGACTTTTGGCGACTTGTTCCAGTGCATAAATCTCATCCAAATGGTCGATGTGAATCTGCGCCCCTTCGTGTGCGGCCTGTTCCAAGATAGCCGACGGCTTCCATGGCCCATTGAAGATGATGCGCGAACCGGGAACACCCAAGGCGCGGGCCTTGTGGTATTCAAAATCGGACACAACCTCAGCCCAAGAGCCTTCTTGATGCAGGATGGAACACACGGCATTCAGGTAATTGGTTTTGTAGGACCAGCCGTGGCGAACTTTCGGCCACCGAGTTGCGAAGGCACGCTGAAGGCGTCGGGCATTGTCGCGCAAGGTTTTCTCGGACAGGATGAACAGCGGTGAGCCGTATTGTTCCAGCAGTGGTTCGATTGCCACACCATCCAAATCGGCTTGATGGTTATGCTGGCGCACTGCGCCGAATTTGTTCATCACACCGACGCGGTGAGGGGAAAGGGTCGGTTTTACCCAAGGTTTCAAAATTTTTACGGGTGCGTTCATGGAATTATCCTTTGGCTTCGGGGATGCACTGGCCTTGCATCATCAAGTTTTCAAACAACGACAGGGGGACGATGGTTTCCAGCGCATGGCGGATGAACATCGTACCGGGGCGAGGCGCGGCCATTGCCGGGGCAGGGCGCCCCATCGCCAGTTCCAACAACAAAGCGGGCAGGTTGCGACCCACACCGTGGGATAGGTAAATCCAAGCGGGAAAGCGAGGGTTGATTTCAATTAACTGGTAATCGCCTTTGGCATCGCGCATCACCTCCACTTCCAACGGGCCTTTCCATTTAAGTTCCGCCACCAGCTTTCGGGCGACTTCGGCGAGTTGTCCGTCGGCGGTTGCCACCCCGGCCCATGCCTTGCCTTTAGATGTAACGGCGCGTTTCTTCATCATCACTTCGCCCAGCAACACGCCTTGCCCGTCACCTATGCCGGCTAGATTGTATTCCTCACCTGCGACAAACCGTTGCACCAGCACGGGCAAGCCCCATTCAGACGCTATACTGTGAAATGCGGCAGCGGCTTGCTCGGGATTGGCGACGATCTTGGCATCGTAAAACACGCCTTTGACCACCAAGGGATAAGGCCAGCCCTCCTTTTCGCACTCGCGGAAAAAGTGTGGGTTTGCCAAGGCTTTGAGTTCCGGGTGGGCAATGCCGGAAGCCTCCGCCAATTCTGCCAGACGAGACTTGGCGCGACGCTCGAACTGGTCGGCATTGGGCATGAATGTTTTGATGCCCAACTCTGCCAGTTTCTCTGCCAAAGCCACCATGAGCGGCAGTTCGGCATCAAGGCAAGGAATCAATAGGTCGATTTTTTCAAGCGCTTGAATTTCCGCCAGCCGTTCCAATAGAAGCTCGGAACCATTGAGCGGATAAGACAGCAGGTAAACGCTATCGCAGTATTCACCTAGGTAAAGGCCAGGGTCCAGCGCGTCATAACCTAGCCCCACGATGCGTATGCCGTCTCCATAAGCTTCCCGTAGACACCGCGCCACCGCTAGGCCAGGCCCTGGGTTGTCAGGCAAGGCATTCATGCCGGTGATAGCCACCGTCAACAGTTTGTCCGTCATTGGAAGCACCCCCGCAATTGATTGGCGAATTCAATCGCCTCACGATCTGCGACTGGCGCATCAACCGCGTATTCCGCCTGCAAGCGCTTGGTGATCTGTTCCATGTCCAGGGTTTTCTGGAGCAACTGCAATATAGCCCGGCCAGTGTGGTTAACGGTGAAGCTGTTGCCTGTCACCGGGTCGAAGATGAAGCCACTTTCGCTTATCGCCAAGCGTTTAAGCGATTCCACATTGGGAAAATCAAGTGTCTGTCTGGTCATTGTCCTTCTCCTGATTATGTGTCGTTGGATGCGGATGTGGTTATTGGATGTCCGCTTTTGAAGCGTCCTGATGGGGCGCGTTGTGGAAAAGTATGGCGGTTCAAGATTACCGCAGACAGGGCAGGAAAGTTACAGAGTTGTAATGCGCATCGCCAAATTTATCGAAAGAACTCATCTGATGTTACGCACGGACGCAACAGTTGCTAATTTTCCAGCGAAACGGGAACGTCAAAGCATGTCCTGAGCGAAGCCGAAGGGATTGCTTTGACTTGAGAGTGGAAATGCGAAACTTGCTTCGCCTGTCAAAGCAGGCTTTGACGCTCCAATCCTAGGCCGCTGCGTAATATCAGTGATCATTACAAATCCGTAATCTATTGGCAGGGTTTACGGTCATGCAAAGGTTTCAGACTATTATCAAGCTTTTCGACGCATTGGGCGTTTGAAATAAACAATCTTGCCACACATTATTGATGGAGGTATCCAATGAACACAGTGAGAATGCGCGCCGTTTTAGGCGTAACCTTGATTAGTTGTATGGTTTTGGCGAATGCACAAGATCAGCCCAACGCCTTGCCTAGTCCAGTCAAGCCGACAGCGACGGGGCAATATGTCGGTGAGCCACCTTGCGGACCGCCACCTGAAGCTTACAAGGCTTGCGAAGGCAAAACGGCGGGTAGCCGGTCTGAGTTTGTCAGTCCGCGAGGTGACACTATAGCAGGGGTGTGCCAACACGATGGAAACGGAAGGATAGTATTACGCCCCGACCATCCGCCGGGAGGGCAAGTCAACGGGCATCGAGGACCGCCGCCGGAAGCCTACCTAGCATGTCAGGGCAAAACCGTTGGCAATGTCGCGCAATTTGCCGGCCCAAATGGAGAGACCATCCAAGGCACTTGTGAAACCGATGGTGAAAGTTTGGTTCTACGCCCTTATCATCCGCCTGTTTCCAAGGGCATAGAGTAGGCCAACTCAATTGAAGGGCGAGGTTGATAGGCCAAAGCTAGCGAATATGGGCGAATCAACTTGAGAACAGAAACAGCTAGACCTTCTTCAATCCTTCCAGCCCGACATTCACCTGTTTAAGTTCCTTAACGAGCTTGGCTAGAGGTTCAGGGATCGCTTGGGGTTCAGCTTGTTTCACCGCAGCTTCCAGTTGAGCGGCAAGTTCGCCGAGCAATTCCACACCCAAAGTACGGGCAGTACCCTTTAAAGAGTGCGCAAGCCTTTGGGCGGTTTGCCAATCGCCGCTCTCCATTGCCCCGTGGAAGTCTGCCTCGAAGTTCTGGCAATAGGAATCCTTGAATTTTCCAAGCAGCCTGAAGTATAACGCCTGATTTTGGTTGGCCCTAGACAAACCCATCGTCAAATTTATCCCCGGAAGCGTGGTCGGAAAGCTATCCGACGGAACGGATTTGGGAAAGGCCGAGGAAATTGGGATGGGTGCATCAGGCTTGACATGGCGGATTAGCACCCTGATGAGTTCGGTCAGGTCCACTGGCTTTGACAGATAGTCATTCATACCTGCGGCAAGGCAGTTGTCCCGGTCACTGCTCAATGCATGTGCTGTGAGCGCGATGATGGGCAGATTGGCAAAACGTTCTTGGGCGCGTAACCTCCGGGTGGCTTCGTAGCCGTCCATGACCGGCATCTGGCAGTCCATCAGCACGGCATAAGGTGGTTTGGCATCGGCCTCCCGAAGCGCCTCCAAGCCGTTTACGGCCCAGCGGACCGACAAGCCTAAGTTGCTGAGAAGTTCCACCATCATCTCGCCGTTGATCTCAGTATCTTCCACCAACAAAATGTCCACATTTCTTAGACTACGGGCCAATGTGGCCGCGTCAACTGTGACGGCGGGTTCAGCCGGGTCGGTTTCTGCCGAAGCTTCCTTGCCCACCAGCTTTATCATTCGCTCCTGTAGCCGGGTCATTGTGACTGGTTTTAGCAATGTGTCGGCAATTTCTTCATGCTTGTGGTAGGTTGACAGTGGAATCAAGGGCAAACCGGTTTTGCCGGCCCATTCCCGGAGTGGGCTGCCACTCTGGAATTCTGGCAGTTCTTCGTCGATCAACAGAAAGAGATACGGGGCATTTTCAGCGTTATTTTCTTTACTTGCTTCAGCCCATGATGAGTAAGTCTCCGCCACCATTCCTAGGTGTCTAATTTGTCCTTCAATGGCATGGCGGACAGCTAAGTTATCATCGATCACCAGTACCCGGCGTCCCGTGTGCGGGTTCAGGGGCGAACCGACAGGGGAGCCTCCATCGGCCACATTCAGCTTAATGGTGAACTGGAAGGTGCTGCCATGGCCTAGTTCGCTATCCACCCAAAGATGCCCTCCCATCATCTCTACCAAGCGCTTGCTGATTGTCAGCCCCAGTCCGGTGCCGCCATATCGGCGAGTTGACGTAGTGTCCAATTGGTGAAAGGGTGAAAATAGCATGGCCTGTTGTTCAGATGACAAACCGCAGCCCTCGTCGCTGACCGCCACCCGTAAAATTAAAGACCTTTCTTCCGATGATTCAGCCCGGAAAGACACGACTACCGTCCCCTGATCCGAAAACTTGATGGCGTTGTCCACTAGGTTCATGAGTATCTGGCTTAGTCGCAAGGGATCGCCTATTAAGCGTTGAGGTAGGTCAGCATCGCCGTCGAAAACCAACTCCGAACTAAAATGGGCAGCCTTATCTCCCATGATTAACCCTAGATTGTCCAGTATCTGATCTAGATTGAATTCCAATGTCTCCAACGTGAGCATGCCTGCTTCAATCTTTGAGAAATCTAATATATTGTTGACAAGGCCAAACAAATGGCTGGATGCCGCCTTGGTCTTGGTCAGATAACCGCGCAGCCGTTCAGGGGGTTCAGACTCTAATCCAAGGTCGGTGAAACCAAGGATCGCGCTGAGTGGCGTGCGAATTTCGTGGCTCATGTTGGCGAGGAAAAGGCTCTTCGCTTCGGATGCCGCCTCTGCCGCCTGCTTTGCCTCGCGCAATGCAAGATCAACCGCTTTGCGTTCGGTGATGTCAACACCAAATCCGATGAACCGTGCAGGTGATTTTGCATCGCCCTCTTGAAAGTAGACAGTCATCTCGACAGGAACGAGAGTGCCGTCCTTGCGTCTATGGGTTGTGTCGAAGCGAAGGAAGCGTTTTTCGCGGATTTCCTTTGCAATTTCAGGATATTTCTCTGTGCTCACGTTGACATCAATATCAGATACCGTGAGTTCAAGCATTTCGCTGGGTTCATAGCCAAGCATCTCGGCATCATGTTGATTGACGGAGAGTAGTTTCCCGGTATCGACCTCGGCCCAAAAAATAGCCGTGCCAACGCTTTCCAGTGCAAACACCGTGTCACGAAGCTTTTCATTGGCCACCAGCAGTTCATTGGTTCGCGCCTCCACCGTCTCTTCCAAGCGCTCACGGTACTGTTGCAGTTCCGTTTCGGCTTTCTTGCGTTCAGTGATGTCCTGCACGTGTGAGATGAAATACTGGGGTAGTCCTGTTGTGTCGCGTACCAGTGAAGACGAGACTTGACCATGAATAATCTGGCCTAGCCGATGACGGTAGTGCTTTTCGAAGGTATCGCTGTCTTTATCGCCCTGAATTGCCTGATGGATGAACGTTGGGCTAAGCTGTGCATCTTCTGACAAAGCCAGATCATTGACCGTCATGCTTTCCAGTTCGTGCTTACTATAGCCAAATATGGCACACATTTTGTCGTTGACCTGTAATAGCTTTCCTTGCATATCGACTAGACACATTCCTGTGTTGGCATTGTTAAACGCCAAACGGAATTTTTCTTCTTCTTGACGAATGATCTGGTCACGGTCAAGTAACCAGTCCAACAAACGCCAACCGAACAAGGCAAAAATAAGCGAATAAGAAAAAAACGTCCAAATCGTATTGACCCAAGTGATGGGATGATGGGCATAAACCTGATAATCCAAGTCAAATTCCAACCAATGCCGACTTGCCGCGACTCCGATCAATATCAAGGAGAGGATATTGCTGGCTATCAGCCACCAAGCCAGCCGACCACCCAAAAATAGGATGGCGATGAATGAAAACGACACCACCAATATGCCAGCCACACCCAACGGTCCAAACTGCATGAGACCACCGACTGACGCTATCCATAGTAAGCCAAGCAAACCGATTATGCGTGTGTGATAAGAAAACCAGCGACGGCCCAGCCAGAGGGACCAAAGTGAGACGAGTAATATGCAATGAACTCCCATGAGGGGCTTCCAGCCAATCACAAAGACTCTCAACACCGACAATATGACCCCAAGGGTGGTGCTGACACTGATCCACAGAATAATGTCGTTCAGCAGTTGATTTTTTTGAGAGTGAATATCTTCGGCGCTCGAATTGTTCATCGTTTTGTATGGGAGACTAAAATGACCATGATTAGTATAAAGCTCAGCGTGTGGCTATAAGATTACAATAATGACTGATTTTACGTTGGCAGGGAGATTGTGCCACACGTCTGCCGGCAACTTACACGAAATTCAGTGCTATGGTTGGATTTATGTTGGGTTTTATAACTAAAAGCAGTTTTTGAGGAACGCAGGGCACTGGCTGTACAATATTACATGCCATCCTTCGCATCGGCTACCGACTTCTGAGCAAATCAACGATTTATCAACTCATAATCACTTTAATGAATGTCACTGAAATATTTTTGATCGCCGTGACGATCATTTTCACCATTCCCTTCCTGATTTGGAGAGTGGGCAGGACGGAATATTACGCGCCCTTGGTTGTGGTCCAAATTATTACCGGCATATTGCTTGGTCCTGGCATTATGGGCGCAGTTTTTCCCGAATACTATGCCTTTGTTTTCAATTCATCGGTGATGCAGTCCATGAATGGCATCGCTTGGTGGGCGGTGATGATTTTTGTCTGGATAGCGGGTATTGAATTGGACCTGCACCAAGCGTGGAAGCATCGATGGGAAAGCGGCATTACCGCCGGACTGGCCTTGGGGATGCCGTTGTTATTCGGCTGTGCTGCCGCCATCGGTATGGTAGTGTTCGACGGTTGGATTGGTCCCAAGGCAATGACTTGGCAATTTGTTCTAGGGATAGGGATGGCCTGTGCGGTGACCGCGTTACCCATACTCATCTTGTTCATGGAAAAACTAGAAATCCTGCGTGAACCCATCGGTCAACGCATCCTGCGTTATGCAAGCTTGGACGATATTGCAATATGGGGTGTTCTCGCGTTAATCCTAATGGATTGGAATCGTGTTGGCAGACAGGCCGGGTTTCTAGTGGGCTTTGCGATAATAGGTTTCGGCTTCCGCAAGCTGATGCGGCGCTTGCCCGAGCGTGATCGTTGGCATGTCGGATTTATCTGGCTACCGGTCTGTAGCTTTTGTGCTGATTGGGCGGGTTTGCATTTTATGGTCGGTGCGTTTCTGGCTGGAGCCTTAATGGATGGTCATTGGTTTAACCAGAAGCAGATGGATTTTTTGCGCCAGCACGTACTTCTGGTTATGATGCCGGTGTTTTTTCTGAGTACCGGCCTTAAAACCAACTGGTCCATTGGCGGTGCAGAGGTGTTCATTGCCGCCTTCGTATTGTTGTTCGCCTCAGTCACCGGGAAGTTGATAGGGTCACATTTCGCCGGGAAAATACTCCAATGGCAGCCGGGTGAAGGCTTGTTAATTGGTTGGTTGCTTCAAACCAAGGCATTGATCATGATCATCTTTGCTAACGTCTTATTAGATAAGGGCATCATCACCAGTGGAACTTTCACCGCCCTACTGTTGATGGCTGTGTTTAGCACGATGCTGACAGTGCCTGTCGTCACGCCAAGATTGGCACGTATGAATCGGTAAATCAGCCGTAAACCCAACGACGAGGCATAAACAGTGTTGAACCATAAAGAACAATTTGATGTCGTGGTGATGGGGGGTGGCCCGGCGGGAGCCAGTGCGGCAATCATGTTAGCCAAAGTCGGGAAGCGTGTGGTTTTATTGGAACAAACCCGTTTTCCGCGCTTCCAAATAGGTGAATCATTGCTCCCCGCCGGTTGGGAGCTATGGCGAAAACTGGGCGTGACCGAGAAGATCGAGGCAGAGGGTTTCACAGTCAAGCAGGGAATCAACTTTGGCATGTTTAATCAAAAACCCGATGTGATCCTGTTGACTGCCGAATACCCGGAATATTTCGAAAGACCCTATACCTATCATGTCGAACGGGCGCGTTTCGACGAGATAATGCTAGATCACGCAATGGCCTGTGGTGTGGATGTTCGCCAAGAATGGTCAGTGAAAGAGGTGATATTTGAAGAGGATCGGGCCGTTGGCGTACTGGCAGGGCCTAATGGGGAGACGGCCCATCCCATCCATGCGCCGGTCGTCGTCGATGGTTCCGGGCGCAACTGTCTAATTGCCCGCAAGCTTGGCTGGCGGCGACCGCATCCTCAACTCAATAAGATCAGCCATTTCGCTCACTTCACCGGCGCTTGGCGTCGCGATCCCCATGACATTGTCACTATTGGTGATGTCATTGAAGGCTCGGTCACCACCGATATTCACACCATAGAGGG
>CAIWDB010000122.1 GCA_903911305.1 uncultured Methylococcaceae bacterium
CCCGGTTTCCGCCGCGGTCAGGGCTAGGCGAATGGTTTCCAAGTCGCGCATTTCGCCCACGAGTATAATATCCGGGTCTTCACGCAGTGCCGAGCGCAATGCCTCATTGAACCCCAAGGTGTCGCGGTGGACCTCGCGCTGATTGATCAATGATTTCTTGCTGTCGTGTACGAACTCAATCGGGTCTTCGACGGTCAGGATATGGGAATAATCATTGCTGTTGATGTAATCAATCATAGCCGCCAAGGTCGTGGATTTGCCGGAACCCGTAGGGCCAGTGACTAGAATCAATCCGCGTGGCTTTTTGGTGATCTCTTGGAAAAAAGGCGGGCATCCGAGTTCGTCCAAAGTCAGCACCTTGGACGGAATGGTTCGCATCACCGCTGCGGCCCCTCGGTTTTGGATGAAGACATTGACGCGGAAGCGGGCGATACCCGGCAACTCAAACGAAAAGTCCGTTTCCAGAAACTCTTCGTAATCGCGGCGCTGTTTGTCATTCATGATGTCATAAATCAAAGCATGCACTTCTTTGTGTTCCAATGGAGGCACGTTGATGCGGCGAATGTCACCGTCCACACGTATCATGGGCGGGAGTCCGGCGGAAAGATGAAGGTCAGACGCTTTGTTTTTAAAAGAAAAGGCGAGCAGTTCTGTTATGTCCATAGTTCACTTCTGTATAGAATTGATAAACCGTGAGTTTGGCAGCTAAACTTGGCAACTTGATTAGTATAAACAAAAGGCAGAGGCATTGATGAATGCAATCTCAGAAAATTTGTCCATTGTGCGAAAAAGATTGCACGAGGCGGAGCTTTTGGCGGGTAGGCCAGTGGGTTCGGTTGGCTTAATTGCAGTCGGCAAGACTTGGCCGGCCTGTGCATTGGAAGAGGCATACCACCACGGACAGCGGGATTTTGGCGAAAATTATCTGCAAGAAGCCCTCGCCAAACAAGATGCCTTGAAACATTTGGACATCGTTTGGCATTTCATCGGGCCTATCCAATCCAATAAAACCCGCCCCTTGGCGGAACGTTTCGACTGGATACACGGCGTTGACCGCTTAAAAATCGCCCAACGCTTGAGCGAGCAGCGTCCCGGGCATTTGCCGCCGATCAACCTGTGCATTCAAGTCAATGTCAGCCACGAATTCAGCAAATCAGGCGTTGCACTGGAGGATTTGAAACCCTTGGCCGAAACCGTCAGCCAACTGCCTCGGATAAAGCTAAGGGGTTTGATGGCCATTCCAGCGCCTAGTGATGATTTTGAGCAACAGCGTCTTGCTTTTCGTGCGCTGCGCGAAGCGTTGGAGGGCTTGTCCATTCCCAGCATGGACACCTTGTCGATGGGCATGTCGGATGACATGGAAGCTGCCATCTTGGAAGGTGCCACCCTCGTGAGGGTTGGGACGGCGATTTTTGGGGAAAGAAATCAGAAAAGTGCGGTAACAGAGACGTAAGTCTTTGCATAGGAAGGGGAACATCTAATGCTTTGGGCGAACCCTTCGGCTTAAGTTTAACCATTCGGCGCAACATGGCTAATGCCTATTGAGACTTATGAGTTATTCAAGCTTTAGCAGGATTCTCTCAATTAATATTTGATAAAATGGTAATAAATGGCGCAATGCCTTGTTTTATAGCTTTTTTACAAAAGTTTTCATCAAAGGTAAAAAATGGAAGTGATGGAGTATTCGATAGATGCAAAGCATCGGCAAAATCTGCCCCTAACCGATACCAAGAAATGGCATTCATCAACTCTTGTTCATTTTCACAGACGATTTTATTTTTCTGTAGCAGCAAGGCGAAGTAATTGGCGATATCTTCGCATGATAATTGATAGCGTGACCGTAACACCCACTCCATCTCTAACTGAACTGTCCTGCTGATGAAGAATTGATGTTCGGCTAACAAAGTCATGGCTTTTTGATATTGAGCTTCGTCATCACGCACGGCAATCCGAACCAAAATATTAGTGTCCACGGCGATTAACACAATTTATTCCTCGTTCAAGTCAACCGGCTTGCAAAGTTCTTCGTTCGTTAATCGAATAGGATTATTTTTGAAAAAACCACCTAGATCATTTATCTCGTCAGACTTGTCATAATGAGCAG
>CAIWDB010000123.1 GCA_903911305.1 uncultured Methylococcaceae bacterium
ATTGTCAATCAATGGAAACTGAGTAGCCATTCCAATAAGGGGGTGGGTTGCTACGAATGCCATCAGGCGGACAAAGGCGATACTGACGGCTTTGAGCATAATGGCTTTTTCATCGCCACGATAGTTTCGCCCAAGGACTGTTCCCGTTGCCATGAAAAGGAATCCAAAGAATTCCAAGCCAGCCACCATGCCGAAGCCGCCAAAATATTGGGCAGCTTGGACAATGTGCTGGCGGAGGTGGTGGAGGGCAATATGCATCACGACTCGCCCGCCGCCGTCAGCGGGTGCTGGCAATGCCACGGTTCGGAAGTCAAGGTGTTGGCGGGCGGCAAGCTGGATCCGACGACTTGGCCGAACACGGGTGTGGGCCGTTTGAACCCGGACGGTTCCAAAGGCTCTTGCTCGGCTTGCCACTTTAGGCACAACTTCAGCCGCGCCCAGGCAAGGATGCCGGAAAACTGCGGTCGCTGCCACATGGGCCCGGATCATCCGCAGATCGAAATCTACAATGAATCCAAGCATGGCATCGCCTTCGCCGCCAATCGCACCCGCTTCGAGCCATTGATGGAAAAGAAGGACTGGATACCCGGCAAGGATTACGAACAAGGCCCGACTTGCTCCACTTGCCACATGAGCGCGACCTCCACTCTGCCGTTGACTCATGATGTTGGCTCGCGCATTTCGTGGACCTTGCGACCCGCCATTTCGGAAAAAATCGACGCGGCAGCGATTGCTGCTGGCAAGAAAGTCAAACCGTGGGAAGAACGTCGCGACGATATGAAACAAGTCTGTCTGGCTTGCCATGCCGACCAATGGGTAGGCAATTGGTACGAGCAGTTCGACAAATCGGTGGGTTTGTACAACGACAAGTTCGGCATTCCCGCCACCAAGCTCTACAAAATGACCCGTGCCGCCGGACTCATCACCAATGACATCGAATTTGACGATCCGTTGGAATTCACCTATTACTTCCTGTGGCATCACGAAGGCCGTCGCGCACGTCACGGTGCATCTATGATGGGACCGGACTACACCCAATGGCACGGCAATTACGAAGTGGCCCACCGCTTCTATATGGAGTTCGTGCCGCAATTGCGCGAGGTCATCGAAAAAGGGATGAAATCCACCGATCCGGCCAAGGTGGACGGTGCCAAAAAAGTACAGGCTGAACTGGACCAGGTGCTGAACTCTGAGAATCACCGTTGGTTCATCGGCAAAATGACTGCGGAGGAAAAAGATGCCCGTAAGAAGGCATCGGAAGAGTTCCGTAAGCGTTATGCGCAGTAATCTCGGTCGCGCCGCTTCTCTCGTTCCCACGCTCCAGCGTGGGAACGCCAGTCGTGCAGTCGTGCCATTTTGCTGACCGCTGGAGCGGTTAAAAGGGGTTCCCACGCTGGAGCGTGGGAACCAGTTTAACGATTTCAAAAAAGAAAATTCCATGAGCCATTTCTTAGATCGCTTGATGTTCTTCAAAAAGTCCACCGAAACCTTTTCCGGCGGACACGGCATACTCACCGACGAATCCCGTGTGTGGGAGGATGGCTATCGGCAACGCTGGCAGCATGACAAGATTGTCCGCTCCACTCATGGGGTGAATTGCACCGGTTCGTGCAGTTGGAAAATTTATGTCAAAAATGGGTTGGTAACTTGGGAAACCCAGCAAACCGATTATCCCCGCACCCGGCCCGATCTGCCCGACCATGAGCCGCGTGGCTGTTCGCGGGGAGCCAGTTACTCCTGGTATCTATATAGTGCCAACCGGCTGAAATATCCAATGATACGCGGACCGTTGGTGAAACTCTGGCGCGAAGCGAGGAAAACCCTAGGCCCGGTCGAAGCATGGGAATCCATCGTCGAAAACCCAGGGAAAGCCAAAGCCTATAAATCCAAACGTGGCTTGGGTGGTTTTATTCGGGTGGAGTGGGAGGAAGCCAATGAAATTATCGCTGCTTCCAATATTTATACTGCCAAGCAATACGGCCCGGATAGGATTATTGGTTTCTCGCCGATTCCCGCCATGTCCATGGTTTCCTATGCGGCTGGATCGCGGTATCTCTCGCTGATTGGCGGGGTATGCATGAGCTTTTACGATTGGTATTGCGACTTGCCACCCGCTTCGCCTCAAACTTGGGGCGAACAAACCGACGTGCCGGAATCCGCCGATTGGTATAACTCCGGGTTTATCATGCTATGGGGTTCCAATGTGCCGCAAACGCGCACTCCGGATGCCCATTTCATGACCGAGGTGCGGTATAAAGGCACTAAGATTGTGACGGTTTGCCCGGATTATTCCGAAGCCAG
>CAIWDB010000124.1 GCA_903911305.1 uncultured Methylococcaceae bacterium
ACTGTTGAAATAAGCCGTCATTCCGGCATGGATCGCCGGAATCCAGATTGCATGGATGCCCCAAATCCGCGCCGTCCATGGAGCCTAGGTTCCGGCGCTCCCTGCCGGAACGACGGAGAAATCCTTAATTCAACAGCATTGTTGGGGTGGGGGGCGGGGTGGAAGATGCCCGGCGACTTTGACAAGCCTTCCAAATGACTTCCAAAACTCCTTCAATGTTATTCAATATGTCATTGTTCCAAAACCGTAGGGCAGTGAACCCCTGACTTCTAAGCCAATCGTCGCGGCGAGTGTCATATTCGGCTTGTGCGCTATGTTGCCCGCCATCAGCCTCGATAATACAACGCGTTTCAAAACAGACGAAATCGACTATATACGGCCCTAATGGTTG
This sequence comes from uncultured Methylococcaceae bacterium, assembly GCA_903911305.1. Lineage (GTDB taxonomy): Bacteria > Pseudomonadota > Gammaproteobacteria > Methylococcales > Methylococcaceae > Methylumidiphilus. Next base: position 392 of record CAIWDB010000124.1, read on the forward strand.
CTGCCGCCTGAATTTAAAATCCGCCAAGCGATGCCCACGTAGGTGCAGCCATAAATGCCGCTCGCAGTCGGTGGCGTTTTTGCGCAGTTCACGGGCATGGGGAAGGTTCATCGTCCACCTATTCTGCAAGCCAACGCTTTTGGATCGGATATTTTGACACCGTATTGTTCGATTAAGGCTTTGGCAAGTGCTTTTACTTCTTCTGATTTTGGGGGTTTGTAACCCTCAATCAGCATGGACGTTTGTACGGCTTGGGCAATTTTCTTTTCCAAACGTGGCGTGATTTGCATCGCTAGGTTTCCTCGTTATACATAACAACCTTCGGTTTCAACGACAGGATTAACGTCATAGGCTGTGTCGGAGAAGCGACGAAGCCGTGATGCTCATAAAACGCCTTGGCTTCAGTCGAGAGCGCATGAACCAGCAAACCGCGTATGCCAACAATGCTTGCTGCTTGCGCGGTGCGCAAGGCGGCATCTTGCAATAAGGCAACCCCAAGCCCCTTGCCCTGCCAAGAGTGATCGACAGCCAAACGACCCAGAATAGCCAGCGGAACGGGATCGGGCATGTTGCGCCTGATGGAGGCGGGCGAGTGGTTTAATTCCAAGGCACCCGAAGCGAGGCAATAATAGCCCACCACTTGTTTACCTTCGGTCACGACATAGGTGCGGGAAGCGCCACTGACTTGGTTGGGCTTTGCGCGTCGCTTGAGCCAGTCATCAAATGTATCGACACCACAAGCAAAGCCATGTAACTGATGATCGGTAGCCAGTAAAGCCGGTGATGACAGCATTCAATCTTGCCAAGGTTTTGCGGCCGACATTAACCGTTCATACCCCTCGCCAGTGGGCGGCTGGTCAAGCACTTCAAGAAAATGTTGGTAGGTTTCCTGATCGACTCGGACAAGTGCCTGATCAAGTAGGGACTCCTCAGCCGCACGCCGGGCGGCATCAATCATGAAATCAGAGCGGGTTTTGCCCTGTGCTTTTGCCGCCCTGTCAATCAGGGTGCGAACGTCGCGGCGAACACGGAGATTCACCGCTTGAGTTTGGCTTTCGGTCGTCGATGGGGTGTCAGTCATAACAATGCCTCTAGTTTGCTTAACCTCAATCATACGCCAGATAGATACACGACGTGTATCTATTATGCCTGTTCATGCCGATAACCCCGCAATCATCGTCAAAATCCGGTCGGTGCATTGCTTCAAATCCGCGTCAATCTGGGCCAGTTCGCGGGGCGGTTCGAAGACATAGAAATGCCGGTTGAAGGGGATTTCATAGCCGACCTTGGTTTTGTCGTGGTCGATCCACGCATCCGGGGCATGAGGCAGCACTTCGCGCTTGAAATAGCGTTCCACATCCTCGGACAGCGGCACGTTCTCGGTGTCGCGCAAGCTGGTGTCCGGTTGCGGCTTGCCCTTCTGCTTGCCCTTTTCAATCCGCACGATGTTGCCCTTGTCGTCGCGCAAGGGGCGTTCGACGGTGATGGTCCGGTAGCCGAAATCAGCGTTTTTGAATATGCGGGAAATGGGCTTTTTGCGCCCCTTCTCCCCCGGCGGTTCCGTTGCGTTAGCAAATAAGCAACTGTTGCCTCCGTCCGTAAGGTCATTTAACAGGCAAAAAAAGTTCTGTCGTCCTTAAACTTAAAGTCACTCAATTTTTCCTTCGATTTCCCTTTCCGCGTATTGCATCATCTATAGTATCGGTTATGATATTAGCACAACAGTTTGTGCCAAATGTGCAACAAAAAATTCAATCAAGTTTCAACCGTTGATCGCAATCAGGAAACATTAATGAAAATTAAACCTCAAGCCTTGCCTTTGGTAGGGTTGAGCATTGCCGCCATGGTCGCAATGCCCGCCACCGTGAATGCAGCTTCCTCTTCGGCCAAGACCAAGCCACACTCCAGCCATTCTTCATCTGCCAAATCAAGCAACTCCACCACACCCACTCAATCGACGGCGCAGCCCGCCTATGCGCCGGTACGCACGAACCCTGCGCCAGTTGCCGCCGCGCCCGCCGCCCCGGTTGAGCGCAGCTACACTATCGGCGAAGTGATTTCCGAATCGGTGACGGGCGATGTGTACGCTGACCCGTCCCGATGGGAAGCGCTCACGTTTCGGCAATTGTTCACCAAGGGTTGGGACAAGCCTTGGGTCAGCCCACCGACCGGTGGTGGTGGCGCTCCAAGAATGGGTTGGTTGAATGCCTATGACGGCGTCTTTTATCGGCTTAGCCTTGGCATCTTTAGTTGGGCGCATGGCCCGGGTAGTTACAGCGATTCTTACGCTGGCACCTTGACCAGTTACACCCCGTTGAGCGAGCGCTTCCAAATTCGTACCGACATCGGCTTGGCCTCCAACCGTGACCAGACCAATTTCGCGGATTTCATCATCACGCCGAGAATCTTGCTCTCCGAAAGCAAGGAACAGACCCAATCGCTCGATATTGCTTTCCGCACACCTACCGGCAATAGTTCCAACGGTCAGGGCTATGCATCCATTAACCCGACTTACAACTTCTGGACCAACTACTGGAAGGGCTTGGTGGTTCGTGGCGGTGCTGGGTTCACCATCCCCTACGCGGGTGAAATTGCACGCGCAGGCGCACGCTCGACCTTCAACGCCAATTTGGCGGCTGGCTGGTATTTTACCGACCACGATGCCGCACCGTTTGGTGATTTGGTGATCTATGTGGCAAACAACCTGACCCAAGCCATCGACAACCGTGGGCCGAACAGCACGACGACATTCACCATGGGTCCGGGCTTTCGTGACCACTTGGGTGGTAACTGGTATTTGTTGGGTGCAGTCGATATAGCCGTCACCAACCCGAAGCCCTATGACTATCAGGTCACTGGCGCAATCATGAAAGTGTATTAA
>CAIWDB010000125.1 GCA_903911305.1 uncultured Methylococcaceae bacterium
GGTAACTTGACCAGCAATTCTCATTTTGAGATTTTGAAGCCAACTCGATACGTTTGTAGTGCCGCCTTTAGGCGGAAAAGACCGCAGAAGACCGGCTAAAGCCGGGACTACGAACGATGTTTTTTCACCAACAAAAACCTTGCATTGCCAAAATGAGAATTGCTGCCGACATTTCGGCAAGGATGCCGACAAATCAGCCGGGAGCTGATTTGGACGCACGGAGTGCAGGGCGAAGCCTGAACCACAGGGATGTGGGGAGCCAAATCCAGCGTCCATGGAAGGCAATCTATGGGACAGCATTTAACTGGGTGTGGTTAATAATGATGCGCACAAGCTTGGCAGTCGTTGAAATTATGCCTGGAGTTCAAGGCTTGCCTTGTCCCTGCCTGTCTGCGACTGCATAGGTATCTAAACAACTCATAAAGTATTGATTTTACAACCTTCTCCCGTTTTTGGGAGCATAGGTTTCTACACAAGTCCCTCTCCCTACTGGGGAGATGGTTTTGGGAAAGTTGATGAGACAACAAACCCTTGGTAATCAAACCAATACCCCTCTCCCTAAATCCCTCCCCCGCAAGGGGGAAGGGACTTGTGTAGATGCCTATGCTGCGACTGGCGGTCAAAGCAAGCCCTTCGGCTTCGCTCAGGACAGGCTTTGATGCTCCACCCCAATCATCTTTCGCGTAAAATGGCAACCATCACCCTTAGTTTGGACATCACTTATGCATAAACAAACTGGCAACGCAATGCCTTGGTTCGTGGTCGGCGACATCGACGGGTTCTTTGGGTTGGCATTGGACAATCTGGTGCAGTTGTTGATTATCGTCAGCTTATGCCGTGCGGTGTTGGGCTTTCCTGATGAGCTAGTCTATGGGCGAATTCTGCCCGGTGCGGCGGTTTCTTTGTTAGTCGGCAATCTTTATTACGCTTGGCAAGCGAAAAAACTGGCTGACCGGGAAGGTCGCGCCGATGTTTGCGCCTTGCCCTATGGCATCAACACGGTTTCATTGTTCGCTTTTATTTTCCTCGTCATGCTGCCCGCCAAGCTGGCGGCACAGGCGCAAGGTGTGGCAGACCCGGCCCGAGTCGCTTGGCAAGTCGGCTTGTTGGCCTGTTTTAGCGGCGCGGTTATAGAAATCATCGGCGCATTTGTCGCCGAAAGACTGCGTATCGCGACTCCCCGAGCCGCGCTGTTATCCACCTTGGCTGGTATCGCTTTGGGCTTTATTAGCTTGGGCTATTTGTTCCGTGCCTATGCCCATCCCATCGTCGGGTTATCCACGTTGGCGGTGATCCTGCTGACTTATTTCGGACGGGTGAAGTTTAAAGGCGGCATTCCGGGCGGGTTGGTCGCCGTCAGCTTGGGGACTTTATTGTCTTGGCTAAGCGGCATTGCCCCAGTGGGCGCGAACCCGGTTTCCACTGGCTGGCATGTGCCATTGCCCGTGCTAGGCGAGTTGTTTGATTCCTTGAGGGGGGACCATCTATTGACGTATTTGTCGGTGATTCTGCCGATGGGCTTATTCAATGTGGTCGGTTCGCTGCAAAACATCGAGTCGGCGGAGGCGGCGGGGGACCGCTATCCGACCCGCAACTCCCTGCTGGCGAATGGCATCGGTTCCCTAGCCGCCTGTGCGTTTGGCTCTTGTTTCCCCACTACAATTTATATCGGGCATCCCGGTTGGAAGGCATTGGGCGCAAGGGCGGGCTATTCGGTGTTGAACGGCGTGTTCATGAGCTTTATCTGCCTGTCAGGGACGCTGAGTTACATCGTGTGGGCGGTGCCGGTGGATGCCGGATTGGCGATTGTGTTGTGGATAGGCATCGTTATTGCCGCCCAAGCATTCCAAGCCACACCCAAAGCACATGCACCAGCGGTGGTGATTGGACTGCTGCCCGGCATCGCGGCTTGGGGCGCATTCATGGCAAAAAATGGGCTTCATGCGGCGGGCATGGGAGTTCTGGACGGCCCGCCGTTTTCTTCCGCGCTGTTGGCTGAATTCGCCAAAGCCGATGTGTGGATGGACGGAGCCTTTGCATTGGAGCAGGGTGCGATATTCACCGCCACACTGTTGGCAGCGGCCACTGTGGCGGTGATTGAGCGACGCTTCGTACAAGCGAGCCTGTGGTGCTGGGTGGCAGCCGTGTTATCCGCCATCGGCTTGATGCATAGCTACCGTTTCGCCGCCAGTGATACGGTGTTATCGTTGACCCCTGCTTGGCCTTGGGCCGTAGGCTATGCTTGCATGGGTTTGGTGTTTTTGTCGGCGCGATGGGTGGCGGTGCAAGACGAATAGCCAGCCTAGACCGACTCGGTCTCTAACACCGAGTCGGTCTAACTTGATACAGGCGTTTCGTGTTCCCGGCAAATTTTGTCAATGCCCTCATTTTGCAAAAGCTCCCCGGTCAACCCGCAACGGTGTTGGTCATCGGTTTCAATTAGGTGATGTCGGCAAGATTTGCAAACCCCGAAGGTCCTTAACTGATTGGCTTCCTGCATGGCTCTTAGAATTTTGTCCAAGGCTTTGACGATGGAGCCTTGTTCAGCTTCGGGCATTTTCTCAAGCGCCATTTGTAAGGATTTTGGCGGGATCGTCTCGGCAATGACCTTGTCTCCGCGAGAGGTCAATTTCAAATGCACTACCCGCCGGTCTTTGTGGTCGGGCAGTTTTTCGATCATGCCAACATTTTCCAGCAAACCCAAGGTTTGTGACACCGTACCTTTGGTCAGGCCAAGAAAGTCTGCTACCGCCGCCGGGGTGTTGCTATAACGGTTGCAATGACTTAAATAATGCAAGGCTTCCAATTGCACGGGCTGCAAGCCCTTTTCCACCATAGACCTTCGAGTGTCAGTCCTCAGCAGATTGGCAATGCGTTCTAGATATTGATAAACCTGATCCGTTTTCATATTCACCATGGTATCGAATCAAAACATAATTGACAAGAAAATAAAAATGCTGTATTTTGGATCAAGGTATTGATGCGATACCTTATATTGACTTTCTATCCTCCCCCTTCCAAGGAGTGGGTATGCTGTTATCCATTGGAAATCATGCAAATATTCACTCCTTATTTTCCGTAACATTTGATGACTCAACACGGAACGATTGTCAGCAAACTCACGTCAAACCCAAGTTACATTTAAACCTATTACTTCGATAAACTCATCAAATCAACTCAGCCCTAGGATATTCCGATTATGTACGCAAAAATCTCTGGTTTTACCTTGGTTGCAAGTCTGCTAATGTTCAATGCTGCGTTTGCAGCCAATCTGGAAGCTGGCAAATCGGCATCGGCCACTTGTGCCGGCTGTCACGGACCTAATGGCATCAGTGCCAGCGGAGCTTTCCCTAACCTAGCCGGGCAGAAGGCAGACTATTTAACTGCGCAGTTGAAAGCCTTCAAAGCCAAGACTCGCGTTGCCTCGATCATGAACGGCATGGCGGCTGGATTGAAAGACGAAGACATTGACAATCTCGCTGCCTATTTCGCCAGTCTGAAAGCCTGCGAATAACTCCAATTTGTGGAATCGGCTCGGTCAATGAAGCCGAGCCTATCCAAGCTGTTTTAAAACCTAAGGCAAAGCTTCGCGGAAAAACTGCGGGGCTACAAATGCCGCCCGGTGGATCTCGGCATTGTAATAACGGCTTGCGAAGGGTTTGTTTTGCGCGGCCTGTTCCCGGAAATGGGTCAAATCACCTTTGCCTGCCATGGTTCCGCTCCACCAGCCGGACGGATAAATAAATTGCGGGAAGAATAAGGTGCGTGTCGAAGTGAACCCCGCCGATTTCATGGTTTGATGCATGGATTCAATCAAGTCCATATGGAAGAGTGGTGATTCGCTTTGCTGCACTAAAATGCCGTCGGGACGCAGGCAGCGCAAACACTGCTGATAAAAAGCCTGATTAAACAGCCCTTCCGCCGGACCCACTGGGTCGGTGCTGTCCACGATGATGATGTCCACACTGGCATCCGCCGCATCCTTTACCCATTGTATGCCGTCTATAAACAGCAATTGGGCGCGAGGGTCACGGTTCGATGAGCAAAGTTCGGGGAAATATTGCTCTGCCAAGCGGGTCACGCCCTCGTCAATTTCGATTTGCACCGCACTTTCGACTTCCGGGTGTTTCAGCACTTCTTTAAGACTTCCGCAATCGCCACCACCGATGATCCAAACTGTTTTTGGGTTTGGATGGGTGTATAAAACTGGGTGGGTCATCATTTCGTGGTAGAGGAAATTGTCGCGATCCGTCACCATGGTGCAACCGTCGATGACCATTAGTTTGCCAAACCATTCGGTATCGTAAATTTCAATTTTCTGAAACGCAGTCTGCTCTTCGTGCAGTTTCGCCTTAATTTCGATAGAGAGTGCGCTGCCGTGTTTAGGGTAGACTTCGGTGAACCAGTTGTCGTCATTCAGCATATTAGGGTGTCCTATAAAGAAAAATAAATCGGTTTTCTACATTATTCAAAGCGGATTTCAATTAATGACTGATGTTATGCAGTGGACTAGGATTGGAGCGTCAAAGCCAGCCCTTCGACTTTGCTCAGGACAGGCTTTGACGCTCCTTTTTTGCCAGAAAATAAGCTGCTGTTGCATCCGTGCGTATCATCAGTATATTACAACCGTTCTAAGACATGGCAGTTTTCCTCTAAAACGTCATCTGGGTTTAGAAGCTGTTCTTGGGTAGCATATATTTGGTTTAACGAGTAATAGTTTTCGTAAGAAGTCAAAGAATAATCAAATTGTTCAAGGTAAAACTTTATTGGAATTGTTGTCGGGTTAAAATCCCTCATTTTATAATCTGATCTGCAATATTCCACAAGCCTTTGAAA
>CAIWDB010000126.1 GCA_903911305.1 uncultured Methylococcaceae bacterium
CCGGGTTCCATATTATTTTGGGACGAACCGGAAGCCAATCTTAACCCTTCCTTACTTGGTTTAGTTGTCGAAACTTTATTGGAATTGCAACGACAAGGGGTGCAGATATTTTTGACTACACACAATTATGTATTGCTCAAAGAGTTTGATTTGGGTAAGAAAAAAGACGATGCCGTCCGCTATATTTCCTTATTTCGTGAGAAGGATTTCGATCCGGTTTCTTCGCATTCTACGGACGAATACTTCGCCATCAATCCTAATGCAATTGCTGGAACATTCAGTGATCTTTATAAACGAGATATCAGTCGCGCTTTGCAGGTAAGCCAATAATGCTTATGCGAGAAGGCGAACTAGAATTTGATTTTGTTGATGTGCTGTCAGAACGACTCGATGAGAAACAAAAGTCAAAACCCCATGGATTGCAGCTTGTAGATTTCATTATTGAAGAACCCAAAAGAATATTAATGGTTGAAATCAAAGACCCTTCTTGTAAGCCTAAGGGAAATGATGAGAAAGCATTGGCTGGAATCAACAGTCAGCGCCAGCAATTTGTCACTAAAATTAATAATGGCGAATTGATTAATCATGAACTGGTGCCAAAAGCACGAGATAGCTATACATATCTCCACTTAATGGAACGATGCGACAAACCAATTTTGTATGTCTTTGTATTGGGCGCAGAGCAGCTTGTTATAGACATACCTAACTTTTTAGTTGAATTTAAGCGAGAATTGCTTGCTAGATTACGCCAAGAAGCCGAACAACCATGGGCAAGACGTTATGTGTCTGATTGCTTGGTTCTTACCGAAAAAACATGGTTAGAGACATTTCCACAATATACTTTGGCTAGAATATCTTAATTCAATTGTTTCAGGCCACCGATTTTCTTTTCATTTCCCTATTTACTCATTTATGTTCACCGGCATCATACAATCCATAGGCACACTAGCCAACATCGAATCAAAAGGCGGGGATGCCCGTCTGACCATAGCCACTGGCAAACTACCGTTAGGCGAGGCACAACTCGGCGATAGCATCGCCGTCAGCGGTGTGTGCCTGACGGCGGTGGAACTCGGCAACGGTCGGTTTTCTGCCGACGTGTCCCGCGAGACCTTGAGCCGCACCACATTAGGCTTTCTCAAACCCGGCTCCTGCGTCAATTTGGAATTGGCCCTGACCCCAACAACCCGGCTAGGCGGGCATATCGTTTCCGGCCATGTGGACGGAGTGGGCGAGGTGGTCAGTCGCAGTGCCGATGCTCGCTCTTGGCGTTTCATCATCGAAGCCCCTGCAAACCTGGCGAAATATATTGCCGAAAAAGGTTCGATTTGTGTGGACGGGGTCAGCCTGACCGTCAATGGTGTGGATGGCAAGCGTTTTGATTTGAACATCGTACCGCATACTCTGGCTGAGACGACGATGGGCGAATTCCAACCAGGACGCAAAGTCAATTTGGAAGTGGACTTGTTGGCTCGGTATTTGGAAAGGCTGCTGCTGGGTGAAAAAGCGGCTTGTTCTTCTGGGGGCATCACGGAGGAATTACTTGCCAATAGTGGCTTTATCAAGTAACAAAGTATTAGCAAGGTGCATATGTAATGGGCAAGCCACTCAACGCCTATAGGCGGTCTGGCGCGCTCGGGAAAATCGGCTTTTGGGGTTCAGTGGCATCCCTCGTAAGCCTGTTCATTATGTTTGTGCCGCAAAACAGTGGTTCGCAAACTGCCCCAGAACCCCAACTTCATCAAGATGGACAAGGTGGACATAATCAGGCTATTGTCATTCAAGGTAATGACAATAAAATCAATTTACCAGATGGTAAAGACGAAGTTGCAGAATTAATCGAAATTCTGGAACTTAGAAGAAAAGAAGTCAACCACACTATTGATGCAAATATAATAAATCTTCCTAAATCGGATGCCGAATTTATGCTGCAATTTCAGAGAAGATTCAATAATTTAATTGATGATCTTGTCAAAGCAGAAACCCATCATCAATTTATTTTAGCGCATGAAATTACTATAAAAATTCATCAGCTAGGTTTTGAACTCACACAAACAAAAAATCGAATTTATGAATTGGTCGGTAAAGAGATGAGCACGAAGAAAAGGAATGATATAGCATGATTGAAGCCCCATGCGTCTACATCGAAACCTCGATTGTAAGCTATCTTACTGCACGGGACAGCCCTTCTTTGGTTGGTGCGGCTCGTCAATTACTCACGCGGAAATGGTGGAATAGCCGTAACAAATTCCGGTTGTTCGTGTCCGATGTTGTTCTCCGCGAATGCCGTGCGGGTGATCCTATCGCAGCCGCTCGCAGATTGGACTCGTTGCATGGCCTACCGTCCCTTGCCACCACTGAACAATGCGCCGACATTGCTGAATCGCTGATCAAGTTGAAAATTTTGCCTTTGAAGGCGGCTGAAGATGCCCTGCATATAGCTGTTGCCACCGTTCATGGCATGGACATATTATTGTCATGGAATTGCAAGCATATTGCCAATCCCATTGTACAATCAGAAATCGCTAACTATCTCAAAACAATTGGCTTGTTGCTTCCATTTATTTGCACCCCCGAAGAATTACTAGGAGAAGAGGATGAATGACGAGATTATTGATGAAGTTAGGTCTATCAAAGAATCCTTGGCTGAAGAGTTTGGCTTTGATATTCGCCGCATTTTCGAGGACATTAAACGCTCCGAAGTCCAAACCGAGTTGGAAGGCTGGCATCATGTCCAACCGACAGCGGTTTTGTCTGAGTCGGCATTTCGGAGAGTCCGGTTTGCCCGTGATTGAATTTCAGCGTTTTCCTGTTCTAATTTGTAATAGTATGATTTTTAACAAAATAACTCAGATATTGAAAACACTGTAAATGAACACTATCGAAGAAATCATCGAAGATATACGAATAGGCAAGATGGTTGTCATTATGGACGATGAGGACCGCGAAAACGAGGGCGACTTGGTGATGGCGGCTATCCATACGAGGCCGGAAGATGTCAATTTCATGGCTCGCTATGGGCGAGGTTTGATTTGCCTGACTCTGACTCGGGAACGCTGCCAGCAATTGCGTTTGCCGTTGATGGTGAACGAGAACAAAACGCCGCATTCCACCAATTTCACTGTCTCGATTGAGGCGGCAACGGGTGTCACCACCGGCATTTCCGCCGCTGACCGGGCGCGAACCATCCAATGTGCGGTTGCCCCGCAAGCCAAGCCGGATGATTTGGTTCAACCGGGCCATGTGTTTCCACTCATGGCGCAACCGGGCGGTGTGTTGAACCGGGCTGGTCATACCGAGGCCGGTTGCGACTTGGCCCGTTTGGCGGGTTGCGAACCGGCTGCGGTGATCGTGGAAATCCTCAATGAAGAAGGTTCGATGGCACGTCGGCCTGAATTGGAAGTTTTTGCCAAGCAGCATGGTTTAAAAATCGGCACCATTGCCGATTTGATCCATTACCGCATACAAAACGAACAAACGATAGAACGCATCTGCTCATGTGATTTCCCAACCGAATTTGGACAGTTCAGACTCCATGCCTATCAGGATTTGATTGACAATAATCTGCATTTGGCGCTCACAATGGGGCAGGTTTCGGGTGACGAGCCTGTGTTGGTGCGAGTCCATGGAAGAAGTTTGTTGTGCGATTTGTTCAGTGGCAAGCGCGAGGTGACGGCCTTTCCGTTACGCAAGGCCATGCAAAAAATTGCCGAGGAGGGCCGTGGTTTGTTGGTGGTCATCCGCAAGGAAGAAGATGCAAAATCCTTGGTCGAACGCATCCATCAGTACAGCATGGAGGATATTGGCGTGGAGATTCCCGCAGGCGATGCAGACCGCGACGATTGGCGCACGACTGGCACGGGCGCACAAATTTTGGCTGATTTAGGTGTGCGCAAGCTTCGCGTGATGGGCTCGCCCAAAAAATACCTTGGACTATCAGGGTATGGATTGGAAGTGGTTGAAAATGTCGTATTTGATTGAATTCTTGAGTCAATTGGCAGAAAGTTTGAGGCTGGGCGTTGTTCACGCTTCCGACCGGCTGTGGGTATTAATACCTGATTGGCTGTTGCTGGTATTCTTGCTCATGTTAGGTTTGAGCTTTGCATTGTTGCAAGCAAAGCGAACGCGAACGGAATTGTCCCGACAAGAGTTGCAGGAACGTTTTCGCAAGATTTCCAGCCGTGTTCCCGGCGTCGTTTATCAATATCGCTTGCGTCCTGACGGCTCGTCCTGTTTCCCTTATGCCAGTGATTGCATACGTGATATATACCGGGTTGATCCTGATGAAGTCAAAGAAGATGCCTCAAAAGTATTTGCGATTCTACACCCTGATGATGTAGATGCAGTCACTGAATCCATTTTGGCGTCAGCAAAAACGCTGACGCCTTGGCAATATGAATATCGGGTCAAATTTGACGATGATACCGTGCATTGGTTGTATGGAAATGCTTTACCACAAGCCGAAGCCGATGGCTCGGTATTGTGGCATGGATTTATCACGAATATTACTGAACGCAAGCAGATTGAGGAAAAGTTAAGCCAAAGCGAAATCCATTACCGTGGGATTTTTGAAAACTCGGCGGACACGCTACTCGTTATTGGCATGGATGGCCGAATTATAGATGCCAGCCCTAATTGCATAGTGCTTTATGGTTATGTCCGTTCCGAAATGATCGGTATGGATATAACTGAGCTTATTCGACGCGATCACCAAAACAAAGTCAAGGAAGGTATGGATGCCGTCACTCAAGGCCAACGCTATTACGTGGAATCGGTTGATCTGAAAAAAGACGGAAGTCTTGTACCGGTTGATGTGTGCGCTTCGCCATTTAACCACGAAGGTAAACCAGCAATTATATGTTCAATCCGTGATATTTCGGAGCGAAAAAAAACAGAAGAGTTACTGCACAAAAGCCAAGAATTGTTTTCTCTATTTATGCGCTACTCGCCCATTTATGCATTTATAAAGGAAGTGACATCTACGGAAAGCCGGGTTATCCAAGCCAGTGAAAATTTTCAGCAGATGATCGGTATTTCGGCTTCGGATATGAAGGGAAAGAATATGTATGAGCTTTTCCCTGGCGAATTAGCTGAGAAGATTTCGGCAAACGACTGGACCGTTGTCAGTAATGGTGAGGTGCTGAGGCTTGATGAACATTTCAACGGTCGCGACTATTCAACGATCAAATTTCCAATCTTCCAAGGGAATAGACGTTTGCTGGCGGGTTATAGCATTGACATAACCGATCGCAAACTCATTGAAAATGCGCTGAAAGAGAGCGAACACCGCTTTCGCACAATGGCCGATAATGCGCCAGTGTTGATTTGGATTTCCGGTTTGGACAAACTGTGCTTTTTTTTCAACAAAGTCTGGTTGGATTTCACCGGTAGAACTTTGGAACAGGAAATGGGCAACGGGTGGGCGGAAGGGATCCATCCAGACGATTTCCAGTATTGTCTGGACATTTATGTGTCTTCCTTTGACGCACGCCGGCCCTTTTCGATGGAGTACAGGCTACGCCGGTACGATGGTGAGTTTCGCTGGATACTTGACAACGGCGTGCCCCGGTTTGACGAAGATGGGGTTTTTCTGGGCTATATCGGGTCTTGCATGGATATAACCGAACTCAAGCAATTGAACCAAAAACTCTCCGAAAGCCAGCAACGTTTGGAGCTGGCTTTGGACGGCGGTGACATGGGAATGTGGGATTGGCATATACCGAGTGGCAAGGTTCTATTTAATGAACGGTTTTGCAAGATGCTAGGGTATTCTCTTGAAGAAATCGAGCCACATGTCAGCAGTTGGCAACAACGGGTGCATCCTGACGATTGGCCTGCCATCAATCAATCGTTAGAACCGCATTTGAGAGGGGAATCCCTAGCCTACGAATCCGAACATCGAATGCGGCATAAGGATGGTCATTGGATATGGGTGCAAGACAGTGGCAAGGTAGTCGAGCGTGACCATGAAGGCAAAGCCCATCGTGTGGTTGGCACACATATCGACATTAGCGAGCGCAAGCAAGTCGAGTCCGCTCTGCTTCAGGCTAAGGAGTTTGCCGAGGAAGCGGCCAAGGCCAAGGCAAGTTTCCTAGCTATTATGAGTCATGAAATCCGCACACCTTTGAATGCCATCATGGGCATGGCTTACCTTGCCCAGCAGACTCAACTGACACCCCGCCAAAGCAATTATTTGGAAAAAATCCATTTTTCCGGGCAACATTTACTAGGCATCATTAACGATATTTTAGACTTTTCAAAAATTGAAGCAGGCAAGTTGTCAATCAATTCCACAGACTTCATTTTGGATAATGTTTTCTCAATCGTTCAGAACATTATGAATGAAAAGATTAGTGCCAAGGGCTTGAAACTTATCGTCAATATCAGTTCTGACGTTCCCCATGAACTGGTCGGCGACCCACTACGCATAAGCCAAGTGTTGGTCAATTATGTAGGTAATGCGGTTAAGTTCAGCGAATCAGGGGATATCTTATTGTTGGTCAGTTTGGTCGAAGAGCGTGAACAGGATGTGGTGTTGCGTTTCTCGGTGACGGATCAAGGGATTGGTCTGACGCAGAAACAGCAAAATGTTTTATTCCAGTCCTTCACTCAAGTGGATATGTCCAACACTCGTTTGTATGGGGGAACCGGTCTAGGTTTGGTTATCAGTAAAAACTTGGCCGAGATGATGAGTGGTACGGTAGGTGTGGAAAGTGAATTTGGGAAGGGTTCCACTTTTTGGTTTACTGCCCGATTTGGCAGAGGAAGCATTCGTTACAATAACGATACCTACAAGAATGACTTTTCCCCGAAGCCTAATTTTTCAGGGACGGTAATGGAGGCTAAGGCAGCTTTGGAAAAATTGGAAATCATCAGCGGCGCTCGGGTTTTGTTAGTGGAAGACAATGAGATCAACCAGGAAGTGGCGATAGATCTTCTGGTGGGGGCTGGATTGGTTGTGGAATTGGCTGAAAACGGTCGGCTGGCCTTGGAGAAAGTCGCAAGCAAACCGTATGATCTCATTCTAATGGATATGCTAATGCCGGAAATGGATGGACTTACGGCGACACGTGAAATTCGGAAAAATAAGCGTTTTAAGGATTTGCCTATCGTGGCGATGACGGCCAATGCCATGCCATCTGATCGGGAGCAATGCCTTCAAGCCGGCATGAATGACCATTTGGCGAAGCCCGTTGTTCCAAGTCAGTTATATGCCATGTTGTCAAAATGGATTAAGCCATCCTGCAACAAAGTTGTGCCATCTTTGGAAACCATGACTGAATCCGCACCAACACCAGCCATTTTGCTCGAAGACATTCCGGGTATCAATGTAGAGATTGGTATGAATCAAGTGATGGGTAAGCGCGATCTGTATTATCGGATACTCCACAAATTCGTCGCAAACTATACTGATGTGGTTGAACAGATAAGAGCTTGTTTAGACAAACATGAATATGAAAATGCCCATCGTTTGGCTCATACCTTAAAAGGAGTTTGTGGCGCCATTGGGGCTACCGAATTGCAAGAACAGGTGGCGAAATTAGATAAGGCCATCAAACAAGAAGATACACTCGACCAGATTGATGATCTGTTGGAAATAATTAGCCCTAGATTGAATGAATTGACTAAAAACATCATCCAATGTTTGGGTAATGTTTAGTTTAACTTTATTTATGGTTTGAACCAATGAAAGACTTAAATACTAACTCACTTGATGTCAAGACTGTACTGGTTGTCGATGACGCACCTGAAAACTTAATGTTGATGAGTGATTTGCTCGAAGACCATTATCGAGTCAAATTGGCCAAGGACGGCAAAACAGCATTGACTATCGCGAACTCCATTGACAAACCTGACTTAATCCTCCTTGACATCATGATGCCGGGTATGGATGGCTACGAGGTTTGCCTGAGGTTGAAGCGAGACAAATCCACATCCGCCATTCCTGTCATATTTTTGACAGCCAAATCTGACCCTGAAAGCGAGGCGTATGGTTTGGATATTGGTGCGGTAGATTACATTGTCAAGCCAATCAGCCCGCCGATTGTGTTGGCTAGGATCAAGGCCCAGTTGCAAATCAAGGTAGCGAACGACTTTCTGTTGGATAGGGGTGCTTTCCTTGAACAGGAAGTGATCAGGCGAAGTGTGGAGGTCTCCGCCATCCACGAGCTTTCCATTATTGCCATCTCTTCATTGTCGGGTTCCCAGTCCTTTGAAACTGGCAGACATCTGTGTTGTACCCAATATTTCATCAAAGCCTTAGCCGAAAGAATAAAATTTCACCCACGATTTGTTGGTTTTCTTTCCGATTACAATATTAATCGATTATTTTGGGCAGCGCCCTTGCATGATATAGGTATGCTTGCGATTCCAAGTGAAATACTCCTCAAAGGATTCGATAAACTGTTAACCGGGGAAGAATATGAATTGATCAAGACTCATACCACACTCGGATTCAATGCTATTCTACGGTCAGAAAAAGCCTTGAATATTAAAGGGGACTTGCTTTCCATTGCTAAGGAAGTCATCCTCTGCCATCATGAGAGAATGGATGGCAGTGGTTATCCAAACGGGCTTGTCGGGGATGAAATTCCTATTTCGGCGCGTTTAATGGCGGTGTCCGATGTGTATGACGCACTAGTGGGCGAACGTATTTACAGAGAAAGCATACCGCATGAAAAAGCAGTCAAAAACATCATTGCAGACAAGGGGTATCTTTTCGATCCTGATGTCGTGGATGCTTTTTTGGATATTCAAGACGAGTTTCGTGAGATTAAACAACGCTTTAAAGGTATGTAGAATTAAACGACAATCGTTTCATGAATTTGGATATTTACCATTGCCTGTGTTTTGCCTTCAAAAATAATCGCTTATAATTCAATTTCTGAAATTGGGAATCAAAATGTCAACTATAAAAACTTACGAAGGACACTTCAATGCGGCTGGAATGCGTTTTTGCATAGTCGCGTCCCGCTTTAACAGCTTCATTGTCGATCAGTTGGAATCCGGTGCAATAGATGCGCTAGTACGCCATGGCGCATCCATTGATGACATCCAAATCGCCAAGACACCGGGGGCATTCGAGTTGCCATTGGCTGTGCAAGCTGCGGCGGTTAGCAAACGCTATGATGCCATCATTGCTGTCGGAGCGGTGATTCGTGGTTCCACCCCGCATTTCGATTATGTGGCGGGTGAATGTGTCAAGGGCATCAGCAGTGTCTCGTTAAAACATGGCATTCCGGTAAGCTTTGGCGTGTTGACGGTCGATACCATCGAGCAAGCCATTGAACGGGCAGGCACCAAAGCAGGTAACAAAGGGGCGGAAGCGGCGCTTTCCGCCATCGAAATGGTTAACCTGCTACGTGGATTGGAAAATCAATGAATCGATCTCAAACGAGAATACTTGCGCGTCGCAGTGCAATGCAAGCCATTTACCAATGGCAATTGACCGGGTATGACCTGACTGAAATCGAACGCCAGTTTATCGAAGAACACGGATTGGGGTATGCCGATCAGGCTTATTTCAACGAATTATTGCATAAAATCCCCAAAAATCTGGATATCATCGACGCCGCTTTGGCTGAGTTTACTGATCGCCCAATCGGCGAAATTGATCCAGTGGAAAGGGCTGTGCTACGCATAGGTGTCTATGAATTGCTTTACCGCCCAGAACTCCCGTTTAAAGTGATCCTCAACGAAAACATAAATTTGGCCAAGGCATTCGGGGCAGCCCATGGACATAAGTTCGTCAATAGTATTTTGGACCGTGTCGCCCACAAAAAGAGAGCAGTGGAAATTGCCGCTTTCAAAAAGTAGTTGGGATATGAGTTTCCAATTTACATATAATTGCGGGTAATACCGATGCCTATTGGCGAATTTGAATTGATCAGACGTTTTTTCACACGTCCGCCACGTCGTTTTGATGTAGTTCAAGGCGTTGGGGACGACTGTGCCTTGTTAAAGCCTCAAAAGGGCAATTGTTTGGCGATTACGACGGATACCTTGGTGGAAGGGGTTCACTTTTTAAGTGGGACTCACCCTGAAAGTCTTGGGCACAAAGTTTTGGCTGTCAGTCTAAGCGATTTGGCCGCCATGGGTGCAACGCCTGCTTGGGTAAGCTTGGCACTTACCCTGCCAAGCGCAGACGAAAATTGGTTGGCAGCTTTCTCCGGGGGGTTCGCAGCATTAGCGGATCAATATGGAGTCGAACTAGTTGGTGGAGACACCACCCGTGGCCCGCTATCCATTACGGTGCAAGCCATCGGATTCGTAGCTGAGGAGGGGGCTTTGCGCCGTTCATCGGCCCGTTGGGGTGATGGAATTTACTTAACTGGGGATTTGGGTCTGGCTGGGCTTGGGCTTGAGATATTACTCGGAAAATCGACCCAGCATGCCCCATCTGCCGTGTCAAAATTGGAAAGGCCACAACCCCGTGTCAACGAGGGTATTAGTCTGGCAGGGTTTGCAAATGCTTGCATTGACATTTCAGATGGCTTGGCTGCGGATTTGAGCCACATATTGCGAGAAAGCGGCGTTGGCGCAATGTTAGATTGGACTGCTTTGCCGTTGCCTTCGGCAGTTCGGCAATACATCGAGTCGGGCGGCGACCAATGGATGCCCTTACGCGCAGGTGACGATTACGAACTTTGTTTCACCGTTTCTGCTGAACGCGAAATTGAACTGGTAAGCCGAATGGCAGAATTCGGTTGCTCCTGTGTTCGCATTGGACACATTGAACAGCAATTGGGCTTGCGTTTAAGGCATGATGGTATCGTTTTTGACTTGGCCGAGTTGGGTTATCAACATTTCTCCAGCGAGTCGCAACAGTTATGACCGGCAAGCGGGAAAAAATTCCGGCCAAATATGTGTTAGGAAATCCAGTTTGTTTCCTTGCTTTTGGTTTTGGCTCAGGACTCGCCCCGAAAGCACCCGGCACCTTTGGAACGATTATGGCAGTTCCGTTTTACTTGCTCTTCGCCAATCTGCCAATGCCTGCCTATCTTGCATTGATTTTTCTGTTGTTCTGTCTTGGTGTTTGGGTGTGTGGTCGTTGCGAGCAAATTTTAAACATTCACGACCATTCAGGGATTGTCTGGGACGAGTTCGTTGGTCTTTTCATCACACTGACTGGTGTTCAAGCTTCGGCATTGTCTGTGATTGCTGGGTTTTGCCTATTCCGCTTATTCGACATATTCAAACCATGGCCCATCAGTTGGCTAGACCGCCGCGTTCATGGAGGACTCGGCATCATGCTAGACGATGCCGTGGCTGGGGTATTTGCTTGGTTAAGCTTGCAAATCCTGCTTAAATTTTGGTTTACGGTGTGAAATCCATGCTGAGACTCTCAAATCGCCTGTCACGCCGGTTGGTGTTGGTGCTTTTGTTGACCAGCCTCAGTGCTTGTGTCTGGATACGCTTATTGGAACTGAAAAACCAATTGGCAAACTTTGATGAAAATATTACGACCGAATCGAGCGACCATTTCACCTTGGTATTCAAAAATCCGGTTCTAATAAATGACGATTTCGTCACCCTGGCAAAACTGCAACCCACCAGCAAACAACAAACCCCCACAGGAAGCCGCTGGATTCAAGCCTTCCATAAAATCGACGGGAAAGGCAACTTACAGCCGGGGATTGAGTTTTTTTTCACCTTGGATTTTGACCAAGACGATCGCTTGACCCGCTGGGATTTTTCTAAATTATTCATGACCATGGTGCCGGCGCAGTTCTTTGAGGATTCGATCCGGTCACTCGCCAAGGGGAAAGTCGATGAAGCTAATCATCGCTTTAAAGTTGACCCAAAAGACCGGGCGAAAATTTCTGTGAAACCGCCCACTTTGCAACAAATCAAAGATGCCATGGGCGAACCGGTGGATACCGGCAAAGATGATGGCAAAAATGTTTACGTTTACCGTTTTTTGGTCGATTCGCCTTGGATAGACCCCGATTACCAAGACCGCCGTATTACCAATGTATATCTTTATTTCGACCCAAAGTCCAATGAATTGACCCGGATGGGTGGGCGTTTTATTGGGCTTAAGATCAACATCAATTTGGTAAAAGATTGATCGGCTGATGTTTGTTTTAGTTGGGCGAATAATTTTCTTGATTTCGCCCGGATTCGCCGATTAAATCCTAATGGTTATTGGGTGCGTCGCCAACCGAATCGATAGAGGATGGCAACCATTTGAGCAAAATGGCATAGAGGATTTCCGGGTCCACAGGTTTGGAAATGAAATCGTTCATGCCCGCTTCAAGGCAATCCTTGCGATCATCATCAAAGACATTGGCGGTCATGGCGAGAATGGGGACCTGTTGGCGGTTCTGTAGGAAGCGAATTGCCCGTGTCGCTTCCAAACCATCCATTTCAGGCATTTGCATATCCATTAAGATGAGATCGTAGGCAGTGGTCTCCGCCATCTCCACAGCCTGTCGGCCATCCTCGGCGACATCCACCACCAACCCCGCATCCTCCAATAGTAGCAAAGCCACTTCTTGGTTTATTTCATTATCCTCGGCTAACAATAAGCGGGCACCAGAGTGCTGGCTTCGCAACTCGGCTTCGGCATGTTCTAAGGATATGTTCGAATCTAAGGGGACACCCACTTGCCCGCGTTGGAGTCGGACGGTAAACCAGAAGGTGCTGCCTTGACCCAGTTCGCTTTCCACCCCGGCTACTCCGCCCATCAGGCGGGCCAGCTTTCGGGTGATGGAGAGGCCCAATCCCGTGCCGCCATACTTGCGGGTTGTCGAGCTATCGACCTGTTCAAACTCATCAAACAATCTATCCAATTTATCGGGTGTGATCCCCATCCCCGTGTCTTGAACCTCGAAACGAACCAGCAAATCACCTGCTTCCTCTCCGAGAAGAATCGCTCGCAAGCTGACCTTACCCTTTTCGGTAAACTTTATTGCATTGCTTGCAAAGTTAAGCAGGGCTTGGCGTAGCCGGGTAGGATCGCCGTTAAGCCATAAGGGCACATCATCGCCGTCAATCTCGACCGCAAGGTTCTTGGCTTTTGCCTGTTCGTTAATTAAAGAATGCACATGATCCAATATGGATTCCAAGGGAAAATTGACATGCTCCAATTCCACCCGACCGGCTTCGATTTTGGAAATGTCGAGGATATCGTTGATGATGGATAGGAGATGCCGAGCGGCCCCCTCGATTTTGTGCAGGCGTTCTAGTTGCTCAGGGGTAGGCTGAGCTACTTTGAGTAGATGGGTCAAGCCAACTATCGCGTTCAGGGGGGTGCGGATTTCATGGCTCATGTTGGCGAGGAATGAACTCTTGGCACTATTCGCCAATTCTGCCATTTTTTTGGCATTGGCTAGTTCAATGGTACGTGCTTCCACCAAATTTTCCAAGCTATTCTGATAGTCCTTAAGTTCTGTTTCCTTGAGCTTTAGGTCATGGATGTCAGTGCAAGTGCCGAACCATTTTCCGATGTTTCCCGCATCATCCAACACAGGCACGCCACGGACTAGCCACCAGCGGTAGATGCCATCGTTGCGCCGCAACCGGCATTCAAGCGAATAGGTAGCATTCTGATTGACCGCGTTTTGCCAAGCATTCCACGCTATTTGTCGGTCTTCAGCATGGAAGGGGATATTCCAGCCGTGACCGTGGCTTTCTTCAAGAGTCAGCCCAGTGTATTCCACCCATTGCTGGTTGAAATAGGTGTTCCAACCGTCTGCCCGAGTGACCCAGACGATTTGGGGCATGGCTTCGGCAAGCAGACGGAATTCCTGTTCGCTAGCCCTCAATGCATTCTCCATCTGTTTGCGTTCTGTGATGTCTTGGACAATGCCTACCAATGCCGCAGATTGCCTCTTCTCATCCCTTTTGTAAAATCCTTTGGCCCATATCCAGCGGATTGCATCGTCGGTGCGACGAATCCGGCACTCAAAATCCCAAACCGTCTGAGCGGCGGTTGCTTCGTGGAAACACTGATCGACTTTAGAGCGATCCTCAAGCAATACATGAGAAAGAAAAATTTCGTAAGTCCATTCAGGTAACAAATTTGGGTAGCCAAAAATCCGATCATGCAAAAGCGTCCGATATGCAGTGTGATTTTGCAAATCGAGTTCCCAAGCACCGGCTGTTAGGGTTTCCAAAGCAAAATTCAATTGCCGTTCTCTTTCTTGCAATCGATTTTCTATTCGCTTTTGTTTGGTGATATCAATGACGATACCACGATAATTGCTGGGGCTACCCTGTTCGTCGAACAAAGGCTGTCCTCGCGACATCAGCCAGCGTTCATTGCCAGAGGGTAGGTTTGCCACTCGCCATTCAAGATATACTTCCTCACCCGACTCAGCCATCTTATGTAATTTGGACTTTACGCTATCAAGATCATCTGGGCGTATGCTTTTTGCCCAATTTTCATAGGATGCTTTGCAGCTTTTGGGTGGTAAGCCATAGAGGTTCCAGATATTGTCCGACCATTCAACTTCGTTAGTTTTTACATTCCATTCCCACAATCCGGCATCTGCCCTATGCAATGCGAACTTTAGGCGATTCTGCTTTGCTTCTAAATCCAAGGCATAGAAACGTTGGAGTTCTGCTGTCAAATTCATCTGTCGTTGATGCACCCAACCGAACATTACTCCCATTGGGATAAAAATGGCGAAGCTATAGTAGTTTTCAGGATCGGCTATTTCCCAAGACAATTGTGGAGGGATGAAAAAAAACCAAACCAGCGCTACCGATAAGGCAGTGGCGATCATGCCTCCATAAAGCCCGCCTTTCCACGCACTGAAAAAAACCGCTGGATAAAAAAATAACCAAATATACGAGGGCAGATATGGCCATATCAACCATTGGAGACCGCAGGCTAACAACGGGAGAGAAATCCCCCAAAGCAATGAGTGGGAAATGGGAGGATTTGTAGGATAGATGGTGGAAGTCATGTCTATGTGAGAAGAAGGAGTTATTGTTGTAGTATTAACCTTCGCTGCCGATCGCCTGGCACTGCCTCCAATAGTTTTCGAGTGTAATCTTGTGAGGGCTTGAACAATACTTGCTCGACTGGTCCGATTTCCACGATCTTGCCACCTCGCATCACTGCCACGTGGTCGGCCAGTTCGGCAACCACGGCAAGGTCATGGCTAATAAATAAATAGCTTAAGCCTTGCCGTTTGCGCAAGTCTTTTAGCAAGTTCAGAATTTGTTTTTGTACAGAGACATCCAAGGAGCTTGTGGGTTCGTCGCAGACAATCAATCTTGGATTGACTGCCAAGGCACGGGCAATGCATATTCGCTGCCTTTGCCCACCAGAAAACTCATGCGGGTAACGTAAGCGTACATCTTTTGTCATGCCTACTGCTTCCAGCAATTCTTCCGAGCGTTCCCGGCGTTGCTGCTCGGTCAATTCGGGTTGTAAAGCCCTGATCCCTTCTTCAATGATGTCGCCGACGACCATGCGTGGATTCATGGATGAAAAAGGATCTTGAAAAATAATTTGCATCGCCTTGCAACGTTGGCGGCGTGCCTCGCCGGAGGAACCCGTCACATCCAAGCCGTCAAAGATTACCCTTCCCCCGGAACTAGCGATAAGATTAAGGATTGCTTTGCCGAGTGTGGTTTTGCCACAGCCCGACTCGCCTACCAAAGCCAATGTTTGGCCTTGCGGCAGCGAAAAAGAAACTCCGTCAACTGCCCGAACGTGATCGACTACGCGCTGAAACAAACCTTTCTTGATCGGGTAGTAAACTTTGAAGTCCTGAACTTCCAGTAATGCTGGAAGGTTTTCAGATTGCTTACGACCAAGGCAACTTGTTAGACTAGGTCTTGCATCAAACAATTGTTGGCTGTAGGGATGTTGTGGTTTTTCAAAAAATGGGCCGCTGTCTGCCGCTTCGACAATTTCCCCTGTTCGCATTACGGCGACCCTGTCGGCAATCGTGGATACGATGCCAAGGTCATGGGTGATCAACCAGAGCGCCATGCCGGTCTCTTGTTGCAGACGTTTTAACAGAGCTAATATTTGTGCTTGGATGGTTACATCCAAGGCCGTGGTGGGTTCGTCAGCAATGAGTAAGTCGGGTTCGCCGGCCAACGCGATGGCTATCATCGCACGTTGCCTCATCCCACCGGAGAATTGATGAGGATATTCGTCGAAGTGCTGAGTCGGTCGGGGCATTCCAACTTGTCGCAGCAGTTCAATGGCGCGCGATTTCAAGTCTGCGCCGTTAAGTCCAAAATGCAAGCGTAACACTTCGCCAATCTGCTGGCCGATAGTCATGACGGGATTCAAAGAACTCATTGGGTCTTGAAATATGATCCCAATGCGCCTACCCCTAACATCACACATTTCGTATTCTGGCATGTTGAATAAATCAACACCATCCAGTTTGGCAGTGCCAGCGATTATTTTTCCGCCCAATGGTAATAGTCTTAGCACCGACAAAGCAGTGACTGATTTGCCAGAGCCGGATTCACCAACCAAGGCAAAAGTTTCTCCTTGATGAATGTCAAAGCTAATGCCTTTGACGGCAGATACCTGTTCAACGCCTTGGCGAAAGGCAACATGTAGGTTTTCAACCGAGAGCAGAGGTGTGTCCATTTTATTATCTGTATGCTGACTGCTATGGGGTTATCTTTCTACATTCCAAGTAGAACCGCTTTTCATCCGCTTCACCCATGGAAAATGTTTTACGTGGCAATGCGCCATCTTTGGCAATGCTTTTGAACAAACTGAACTTAGAAAGGGCAGGGAGGAGAAAACCGATGGAATCCGGCTTGCCACTCAACTCCAAAACCGCGTCTTCCCCATGAATATAATCCAATTCCGCCGAAAAACTATGCTTCAGGAAATTATCTAGAAATGCTTGCAAAGAAGCTACCTCTAAGGTTAATGTTGGGTGCTGGATTAAGGCTACCCCGAAACTGCCTTGAGCCATGAAGGGTATTGCATGGGTTTTTCCATTGGTTTCTGACGCGGCAATTTTTTTCGCTTCTTCGATGGATGTACAAGCTTTGAAAAAGGGTTCCATCCCACCCTCAAGAAAGAATCGCTCCATGCGTTCCAATACTTTTTCAGGGGAGATTTTAAACAGGACTCTGTGAATGGCCTCAAATTCCAATCCTTCGTCATGGAGGTTGACTAATTCAACCAAGGCATAACGTGAAGGATGCTCCATAATGGAATCATCCGTGGCTTCAGCCTTGTTCTTTTCCCAGATGGCTTTAGCCGTGGCAAATGAATGGTTTCCATCTCCCATTGCAAATAGCAAAATGTCGCGTTCATCGACTGCATTATTGATATCCGAACCCGCCAAGTTGGTTATGGCCTTGGCAATGGCGTTGATATGGTTCGGGTTGTCAATCATATACCCTTGAATATGTCCTCCATTCAACATTAAATCAAAGTCATATACTTTTTCCAAGTCAAGCTGGAATAATGGTTCGATGACGGTTTTTTCCGGGTCGTCAATCAGTACCATAATGTGAGGAAGCTCGATTTTTGCATTCTCGCGCACTTTGATTCTAGGCGGCAAGCGTTCTACGATGGTGCCTTCTGTGGCTCTGATCAGGCTTTTGGAATTAGCGCTGTAATCATAATGTTCCAAGTCGAGTGCGACAATCAAGCCTTTGCGAGAAGCGGCATGGGTGGTTTTCCTATCCACTAAAATAAATCCAGATTTTTGTTCCTTTAGTGTGCCATCACCCAGATACTGTTCCATCGTTTGGTTAATTTTGCTGATGCGTTCTTCCTTGTCACTGTCTTCTAGGTAAATTTCAGGGAAAGTCAGCCTTAACGTCGATGGCGCATCGGCTACAATCTC
This sequence comes from uncultured Methylococcaceae bacterium, assembly GCA_903911305.1. GTDB lineage: Bacteria > Pseudomonadota > Gammaproteobacteria > Methylococcales > Methylococcaceae > Methylumidiphilus. Next base: position 17,793 of record CAIWDB010000126.1, read on the forward strand.
CTTTACTTGGTTCCAATAATCTGCCTGTGAGGTATATTGGTCACAGGCTATGACTGCCCATCGGCTCAGGTCGATTTCAGGATTGGGCAACAGGATGGTGGGTATGTTTAGACCTATGTTATTTAAGTTCATAATGGGTACTGTATTTATGATGTTAAATGATGGATTGGGTGAAAATAGTTAGCCTGAGTGTTAGGAAACCCTTTAAAGTGTCTTGAATGACAAAAGATTGGAAACTTGTTATCTGCCATAGGGTATCTCGAAAAACCATTTCCGTTCATGCTTCGACAGGCTCAGCACGAACGGAAAGATTGGTTTCATTGGAACCGTTCACGCTGAGCTTGTCGAAGTGCGACGTTTTTCGAGGTGTCCTATGGAGTCTCATTCTGCCCGCCTAGGATCGAAAGCATCCCGCACGGCATCGGCAAACAGGTTTGCCGCCAAAACCAGTGCGAACATGAACACAAAAGCGGCAGACAACGACCACCAAACTACGGGTTCACGGGCCATTTCCAACCGGGCGCTATTAATCATGTTTCCCCAGCTTTCTGTAGTTGGGTCCACGCCGATATTCACATAGGATAGGACAGCTTCGGCGAGTACTAAAGAACTGAAATCCAATGCGACAGAGATTAACACTAGATGAAACACATTCGGCATAATGTGACGGAGCAGTATGGTTGACTGATGGACACCCAAGGCGCGAGCCGCTTGTACATATTCCATTTCACGCAACTTTAAAGTCTCGGCGCGTAATAATCGACATAATCCTGTCCAACTGGTCAACCCGAGAATCAAGCACAAAAAAAGCAACCGGAAATCGGCGCGCAGGGCCAGGCTGGCAAATTCATCTTCATGCCTAGCCATATACGCTTGCATTAACAACATCGAAGCGGCAATCAGCAACACACCCGGAATGGAGTTCAAGGTGGTATAAATATATTGGATAATATCGTCAACCCAACCGCGAAAATATCCGGCTAGTATGCCTAAAGCCAAAGCCAAGGGCAAGGTGATAAAGGTCGTCAATGTGCCTATCAACAATCCAGTGCGTATGCTTTTCAGGCTTTGGAAAAACACATCTTCACCGACTTTGTCAGTTCCAAATACATGGTATTTCAAACTCAACTCGCCTAAACCAAAGCTTGCCAATAGCAGAAATAATAATGTGATCAGTATTGCCCGCCAAGGTATTTCTGTCCTGCCTTTCACAATCTCGGTTGCGTATGGGACAAATTGAAGATTGGATGACTTGGATGTTATTAGCGTCAGTAAAGCCGCAAGTACCAACCATGCGAAAAAACCATCTCGAAAACCTTTAAATCCGGTTTGTAGAATATCGAGAAATTTCCCGTGTTCGGGATCGGCTAAGTGGGCGCCACCATATAGCAGACGTGGATAGGATCGACGGGAAACCCCATCTTCACCGATGACGGTTTCGCGAGCAAAGCCATAACTGGCAAACGGCGCAGAATAAGTCTTTTCAGTGCGTTGCCGCAAAGGATTGGCCCACCAGTCCAGCAGGCTGATGGCTTCGGTCTTAAATGACCCTTCCCCGGCTTGGCTTTCAGTGGGGTGGAAGTGAATCGAATCGAGGATTGCAAAGCCAAAATAGAAAATTAACACGGTCAGCGAAACCATCGCGCTTTTGCTTCGCGCCACTTTACGCCAAGGTCGGCGCAAATGTTCTTTGCTGCGGGTGCGGATAACCGATGCCGCCAGCATGAGCAACAGAATAAAAAACAGGGTGTCGGTCCAGTAAAATATCATGTCAATTTAAACGGACGCGGGGGTCAACCAAGGTGTAAGAAATGTCGGTCAACAGTAGTCCTAAAATGTACAATGCCGAACCTAGGAATACCATGGCCCTGACGATGGCGAAATCTTGTTTGTTAATCGCATCAATCGTATAGCTGCCCAGACCTGGGATGCTGAAAAAGGATTCGGTAATCAAACTGCCAATAAACAGCAATGGTAGTACCACCACAACTCCGGTCAATATCGGTATCATCGCATTTTTCAACACATGGGTGAATAGTACATAGGTTTCACTTAAACCTTTAGCCCGTGCAGTCCGCACATAATCCTTCTCGACCTCTTCCAAAAATAAAGTTCGATACCAGCGAACCCCGGAGCCTATGCCGGCGATGACGCTGATAATGACTGGCAAGACCAAGAATTTCAGTGCATTCCAGCCTAAATCATACCCTGAAATGGGGGTGAGTTGCAGCAACTTACCTATGACGAACTGCCCTCCAATGATATAAAACAGCGAAGAAATGGACATCATCGCCACACACAGTGCCACCCCCCAAAACTCCAAATAAGTCATGCGGAAAAACACCAGCATCAAGGCAAGGCTGATATGCACCAGCAAACCAACTAACAGGGAAGGCGCGGCTATTGCTAGTGAGGGCCACATGCGTTGGCTGATGTCCGCGCCGATGTCTTCGCCGTTGTCTGCCCGGCCAAACCTGAACAAAAACAGCCCGACTGATTTTTGATAAAAAATCGTCTCGGTGAATTGCTTGATGCCCTCGGCTTGATCGTTTTTGAATAGGGGCAAATCATAGCCCCGCTCATGTTTCCATTTTGTCATGGCTTCGACGGTGACATGCTTCATCCCTAAATGCATACGCGCCATGTCGTCGGGACTGTTGACGACAAAGAACAGCACGAAGGTAAGAATATTCACGCCGATCAATAAAGGCACGGCGTATAAAATGCGACGGATGAGGTATTGGATCATATATCTTTTTAAATATGAAAACGCTGTAGTTTTTAAAAAATCTTCAAGATAAACGTCTTATCCATTTACTCGGACTACTTGCAGTATGGAATACAGCATAGACAATTACTTGATTCCTTGAGTATTCGTAGAAAATCGCATATGGAAATCTTCGAGGCAAAGCCCTGCGATAATCATCAAATAGTTTTGAGTAGAGCAGAGGATTGCGGCGAATTTTCTCAAAGCAGGCTTCTACACAAGATAAAAACTCCTCTCCTAATCCAGATCTATTTAATTCATACCAACCGTAGGTTTCAGCCATATCTTGCCTAGCTTCTTTTGTAATTATTAATTCAGCGAGCATTTTGTGCCCGAATCCAACGCTTGGTATCTTCCCAGTTCATTGTTGTTGACGGGTCTAGTTGAAAAGCGGCTTTTCTTTTATTCAATTCTTCTTTTTGCCAGTCGTGCAGTGGTACCGATTCTGGGTGTGCAGAAAGATCATCCCAGAGGTCTTCCACCAATTGGAGTTTTTCCGCTGGGCTTAAATCAAATACCGTAACGATTGATGGGTTCATTATTTATCTCCTCAAGTTATTAAATATGAGTTTTTCTGTTTACCTCGCTCCAGCGAGGGAACGATAGTAATCGGGTTGGTGTTAGTAACTACCTTCATTGGTGGTTAAGAATATTTTCCACGCTTTCCATGTCTTCAAGTACAGTTTGATCGGCAAGCTTGAAACCAGAGTCAAAATGTTCTTGTAAACGTGATATAAACGCATCAAAACTGAGGTCGGATAATGCCGCCGCCGCAGTGAAGCTGATTTTGTGTGAATGGTACAAACTCGCGGCGAGAAAAAAACTAGCTGCTTGGTTTCCAAGAGGCTCAAATACTTCGTAAAATTCGTTTTTCACTTCTAGATTCATATAATTTACTTCTAGCTTACTGTTACGCGGCGATGGAACTCCAAGGTATTCATTCCTACGCTGGAGCGTGGGAACGACAGCAAAGCTTAATATATCAGTGTTGTGGCAGCGAGTCTAAAAATAGGGCTAAGCTTTGTTGGTGCTGTTTTGCTTTTACAAGTACTTTTGGTTTGCGAAATTGACTGCTTAAATTATCATAAGGTCTATATTCTTTTTTGTATTCTATGCCATGTCGATTGGCATCCCTTTCCAATTGTTTTGAACAGTTTTTCATTTTACTAGAATGCGTGTTAGATTTAGCGTACAGAGGAAGTAACCAACATTCCAAGGAATGCACAGATATGGCAAATTTGAACTGACTTTTATATTGTTGATAGCTGACTTGATCGATATGGGATATAATTTTATTGCGAACATCATCAACTAAATCCTCGACCCGTCGGTCTATACCATCATGGGTAAGGGGAATACCAAAATTGACATGTTCGCCCATGTCGGTATCAATTTGAATGATGACATAATCATTTTCCATATAGATATCGTCAAAGTTTGCGTACTTACAAAATTCGAATACTAGTTCCCAATTGCCAAAAGACTCTGCTTGTACTCGGTTTGAATCAGTCGCATCATATAGTGGTTGTAATCCATTGACTTCGACATCACTTCCATATATTCCAATTAGAATATTTCGCAAAACAGCTTGATCGGTTTTTCCTTCAGTGATAAGAGCAAAGCTAACCATATTTAAAATTCCTTTGGCAAACCGCCTAAAATGCCGCGCAAGAACATTTCAGAAAGCCTAGTCGGGCGTTCACCTACTGGTGTCTTTCTTTTACTGATACGCTTCATCCTTGTTGCGCCATTTGCATTTCTCGATATCACAAACAAACGCTGTTCGTCATCATCAAGGTTCAACCCGTCTAGTATTGCCGGATTATGGGTGGTTAAAATGACTTGCTTATCATGTTTTTGAGCAAGTCTGACCAATTCAAGCATCAGCTTTTCGCAGAGCTTAGGATTCAACGAAGCATCAATATTGTCAATGGCGAAAAACTTGGGTGTCAGCTCGGTGGAGAACAGAGCAAAATAGAACAGCAAAAACAAAAATCCTTCATTGGTGCTTAACTGACCAAAATATTGTTGGTCTTTTTCCAAGTAGCGGTCTTTGATTTCGATCCGATTCCCTTCAATCGGGTCAGTATTGGTTATCCGCATGTCTCCAAACCAGCCTAAAACCTGTAGGGAATCCTTGAGTTCCGAAAAAGTTTCGGCGTATTCATGGCTTGATAATACTGAAAGCAATTTGAGCAATCCTTCCCCGTTGATGCCGAGCGGTTCTATTTGGCCTTCGCGTTGGAAAGTTCGTAAAGCAGAGACTTCTGGAGAAAAAATTAAAAAGCCTTCAATGTATTGGTGAGGTAACAAATCATTTTTTATTTTTTTTATTTCATGTAGACTTGTGATTAATAAGTTTAGCTTTTCGATTATATTTATTGAATATTTATCAGTATCCTTAAAATTTTTGATGAATCCCTCTATGTCATCAATGTAATCATCATTGATTTCTAGTTTCATCTTATCATGAATTTTTTTTCTAGTTTCGGCAGCCGGGTCAACCCATTTTGAATATGGCGTGTTGTTATTTTCTAGTTCATATAAATGCAAATCAGATGTGTTGGAATCAAGAGCTATTGAAATTTTGTTCATCGGATTAAACCCCGGAAATGCGGGTCGCATGTAATCCGGTCGAGTTACCCGTATACCACGGGAGACTAAAAACTCATTATCCAATTTGTCTTTTGCCGCCGCTCCGGCCAGGGCAATGGCCTCAAGGATATTGCTTTTTCCTGCTCCATTTTCGCCAATCAAGACATTAATGCGCCCAAGTTCAAACTCTAGCGTATCAATGGATTTGTAGTTTTCTATATGAATTTTTTTAATCACGAGTTTGTTATAAAGTGCGGAATTATAGTTGGTTAATGAGTAGGTAAGTTAATTTGTGTTCTCTTTTATCAGTGCCTGTTTCTCTTCAAAATACGTCCTCACATCCTCATTCTCCACCCGCGCATATATCTCCTCAACCGGAACCGTCAAGGCTATGGATTCAAACGTGACTTCATCCCCCATGAAATAATGTTTAGATACCCAACCCTCTGACCTCCGGCAAACTTCGACATCGACAAAATCCTGTTCGATTAATACATATTCTTTCAGCGTAGGTATCGTTTGGTAGGTCATACGCTTGAGCGTTTCGTCCCTACGCCTGGTTGATTTTGAAAGTACTTCGACAATGATGGTGGGCGATTGGGTGAAGTAGTCTGAAGACAAATCATCTAGGCAAACCACGGTCACATCAGGATAGAAATATTTCGTACCGACTTTCACTTTCATGTCAGAAGTGAAAGGTTCGCAATGAGCATTTTTTAAATGGGTTCGAATTTCGCCATACAAATTTCCGGCAATCCGATCATGGTTCTTGCTGGCACCGGACATGGCATAGACATAGCCATCAATATATTCATGCTTGATCTCACTAGTGAGTTCTGCTTTGAGATATTCTTCTTCGGTGATAAATGGGCTTTGTTCTTTAAAGTTTGCTGACATGGTTATCTTCCAGTTTTTGGTTCCCACGCTGGAGCGCTCATCGTTATACACAAGTCGCGCCGATGAAAATATGCCGTCATTCCAGCAAGGATGCAGGAATCTAGTGCCATGGACGGTAGCTTCCCGTTGCGTAAGTGCTTGATCCAAGGTACGCACCAACCCGAAGATTCACCTCCCTGTGACTGGATTCCGGCAATCCATGCCGGAATGACGAGCTTCGACCAATTGTGTATAACGATGAGCGCTAACTGGTATGGCAGAGATGGTATTCACAACGCCGTTCCCCGCTGCCGCTTCCGGTAACTCATCCACGCCGGCATTATCACTAAAATCAATATAACCAAGCCCACCAGCAAAGGCCAATAAATCGGTTTGTTCCATTCCGCCCGTTGCTTTGCCCTTTCAATGGCATCGATGCGTTGGTATTTGGTGCGGTTTCTCGCCATTGAGTTGGGTGCGATGTTTTTGTACCAGTCATGATACAAAGCGAACTTCATCGGATAATAACCAAACAGCCATGGCGAATCCTTGCGAACAATGTCCTGCATTTGTTCGATGATCGCTTGGCGTTCCGGGCCGTCATCCATGTTTCTCATACGCTCAAACAACTGGTCAAACTCAGGGTTCTTATAATTTGATGCATTTTCCCCGCCCGCGCCGACTTTTGCATTAGGCCCATTGAGCAGGAAGAAGAAGTTTTCCGGGTCTGGGTAGTCGGCATTCCAACCCCAGGTATACAATTGCATGTTACCGGATGCAATTTTTTGCTGGAACTGATTATAATCGGTGGTGCGTAACACTAATTGGATGCCCAGTTTGGCAAATTGCTTGCGATACCAGTTTAACGAGGATTTACTGTCTGCACCGGCTGCTGTGACATCATAATATAACACCAAGGGCTTGCCAGTCTTCTCGTCCACACCATTAGGGTAACCCGCTTCTGCCAACAATTTCTTGGCTTCGTCCAAGGATTTTCGTTTTGGCCTACCATTTTTCCAGTCAAACACATAAGGGTTGATGCCTGCCTCGCCTTCTTGGTAGCCAAAGATTCCCGGCGGCAAAACACCTTGTGCAACAATGCCACGTCCATTGGCAAAAATACTGATGAATTCGTCATAATCTACCGCGATGGCAATAGCGCGGCGCAATTTGCTTTGGGCTTCACCATATCCACCGACAACAGGATCGAGCATATTGAAGCCCATATAAAAGATCGAGGCTTCCACTTCCGTATCCAGCCTGATGTTTTTGGCCTTCATTTCAGGAGTCAGTTCAGGCCCGCCTTGACCGGCAAAACTGATGGCTTGGTCGAAGTTGTCTGAGGACAAGCCGGATGCATCGAAATAACCTTGCTGAAACTTATTCCAGTAGGGAATTGTTTCCTTTTCAAGTATGGAAACCACTTTGTCGATGAAAGGGAGCTTCTTTCCTGCATCTTTCAACAGACCTTCTTTGGCATCTTCAGGTGAACCGACACTGGGGTAAAAATCGTCATGATAGTTTGGGTTTTTTGCCAACACTATTCTGCGATTTGGGTTGTTCTCCTCCATCAAGTAAGGGCCAGTACCGACTGGATACCAGTCTAGGGAAATGTTTTTAGCGATGAGTCCCTTTTGTTTGTAAAACTGGTCCGCTTCCCATGGCACCGGAGAGAAAAACGTCATCGCTAGCCAATTACGGAATTGCGGATATTTGCCGATGAGCCGAATTTTGAAATGATGCGGGTCGATGACTGTCACACCTTCCAATGGATACTCTCGCATATCAAAGAAAGCCGATTTATCGGTACTGGATTTAAAGTCTTTTTCTACCTGTTCGGATAATGCCTTCAAACCGAGTATGTGATCCTGCATCAAATCGCCAATGGGCGAATGCAATTGCGGATGAACCAGTCGTTTGATGCCATAAAGATAATCGTCGGCAGTGAGTTCGCGGAAGCCTGTTTCTGGAAAATCGGCAATAGTTTTGATGTTTGCCAAAGCTTCGGCTGTCAGGTCATGGTAGCGAAACTGATTGTCTTGAGTCTTTGCAAAAGCGGGGTGTGGCTGGTAGCGAATGCCGGGTTTAAGCTGAATATCATATTCGCTAAATGCAATTGATTCGTCAGGCGCGTTTTCTGGCAGGACATTCATGTCACGGTCATAGTAAATCACCTTAGGCATTTCCAATGCCGTTAAGGGTTCCAGCGTAAAGGGTTTTTTCAGGTAACTGTATTGCAGCAAAGGTTCGTAAATTTGCGCGATATAGCGTGCTTCGTCTTCACTATAGGATCGGGCTGGATCGAGATGCTTGGGTCTTTCAGAAAAAGCGGTGTACAGGATGTTTTGTTCAGCCTGATTTTCGGGATAGGGGTCGTTGGGTGGCTGTTCGCCGCATCCGCTTATCAAAAAGCTTAACCAGCACAGTCCAAAGAAATAAAGGATCAAGCCGGAGGTGTTGAATGGATGGTTTGCGATGGTTCTTAGCATAGTGGATTGACGGTGATTAAGCCTCAATTAAACCTCAGCATCATGTTTGATATGGACGGTTTAATGCCCTCGTCAGATTTTATAACAGTTTAAGCCGTTCTTCTGATTGTTGGTGTTTCAAGTATAAATAGTCTACATTTACCAAAAGACTAATTTCGCCAACCACTCAGTATTGCAACTGTAACGTGAATGGTGGCGAAATAGTGTAGATAAATCAGATGAGGTTGTCTCTCACCAAGGTAGAAACTTTTTTTCCTTTTTCCATACAGTCCATAACCCATAGGCTAAACCGGCCCAGGCTGCAATCTTGACCAGAGGCGAAGCCATGATCACCAGTATGCTAATCACGATTATGGTAAGTCCGTCCCACGATGTTCGCTCTTTCATGCGGTCTTGTACCCAGTCAATCGCTGAATGTAAAAATGATAAATTCGCCATGGGTATACCTCCAACAAGTTAGAGTGAAATTGTAATTTTGAATTGTTTGAGTAAATCCGTAGTTTGGATAAAGTCATTATCCGTGTTTGATAGCGTTTTCCAATTGTCGCCATTGTCCAGCATCTAGCCATTTTTCACACCAAGCTGCCAATGCTTCTGGGCTATTGTTCAAGCTGTCAAACTCTTCTTTCGCCTTGGCAGGTTGTTCGGCAGGCCACCATGACAACTGAGCGAATCTTTGTTTGAGATAGATTTTCACAGCATCCGTGTTTGTTTCATCAATGGGGAATTTTTGTTTTGACATGGTTTGCAACACTTAGCGCAAATTATTCTGAAAAACCCCCGAATGGGCGGGGGTTTAAACCTTGGAGAACTATTAAAGCAGTTAACTTAAGTTCGGTTATGCGGCTGGAATACGAATCTTTTGGCCTGGGAATATCTTGTTTGCATCTTTGATAACTTCGCGATTAGCTTCAAAGATGATTGGGTATTTGTTGGGATCACCATAGAAGTGCTTGGCAATTTTGGATAAATTATCACCTGATTGGATGATGTAGTACTGAACACCACCTTCAGTTTCGACGGTGTTGGCGCTTACTCCACCCGGCAATTTCAAGCCGTCAACATTCACTTGGGAAACGCCTCCCGCATTACCGGCTAGTAAGACGGCCTTTTGCACCGCTTCAGCCGACTTGGCATCACCCGAAAGGAAAACGGTTGAATCACGAAACTCGACTTTCAAATTGTCAATGCCAGGATTATTGTCATTGATTTCTTTGGCAATCTTTTCTGCTGCGTCTGAATCTTTGGTAAAAAGACGATGGCCAATATCTTTGACAAAACTAAATAGACTCATGTTGCTTTTCCTCAGGTTGAATGAAATTAAAAATCAGAAAACGGTTAGATGGTGAAAGTTTATTTTCTTCATCAAACCAATGGTTAGCATGCTAAACAGGACAAAGCTCCCCAAATTCTTGTAAATCTTCCTTGATCAGTGAGGCACTGCCAATGATAGATGAAAACAATGACAAAACGCTACCACAAAATGCGCCGATCAAAAGAATTCCGAAACTCCTTAAGGATAGGCGCATTTATCATTCGAATGACAAACAGCCAGTGTAAGCAATGCTTTAAGAGGCATTTTTGACTTGTTGTTCAAATTGCAAGGCTAACTCAGTGGGTATGTTGAGGTTAGAAGCCAGTTGATTTAGGTAGGTTCTTTCCTGTTCGTTGGCATCGTCAATCACTAGGGCCGACACAAGATAGATTTCAGCGGCAGTGGCTTGTGAATCGGACAAATCAGCTATCGCCTTGGGGTCAAGAGGCTTTGCCACTTCTTCGTTGATCATGGTTGACGTTGCAATATCCAACCCCAGTTTGGCAACCATGCTTTCAATCTTGGACTTTTCAGCGTCATCAATATGACCGTCGGATTTAGCTGCTGCAATAATGGCTTTCAGCAAAACCAAGCTTTTCTGATTAGCTTGCGGGGCTGTCAGGGCTTCTGTGGATGTTAAGGGAGCAGCAGACTCAACTGTTCCATTTTGTTTTTGCGACCACTCTTGATAGGTCTTATAGGCAATATTGCCTAGGGCAGCCAGTGTGCCAAGTTTTAGTCCCGCACCCGTCACTCCGCGACCTGTCTTTGTCATAAGCAACAAAGCCAATACCCCTGCTGCGGTTGCACCTTTACCTGCGCTGGCAAGGGCGGCATCACGCTCCGGCCCTTCCGCCGGGATATCCAATTTACCTTCAGCATAGGTCTTTCCTTGTTCGATAAACTCTTTTCCCGCGCTCAAAAACTCTTCAAGTAAGGCTTTTGTATCCATAGCTTCCTCATAAAAAGGTGGTGTTAAAACGCGTATACGCTTTCATTTGATGCCGTCTTTTACTAAACAGACGTTGCGAAATAAAAGACGAATTCAAGGTGGATGTCAAGGCGATGCCTTTCCCTTTTTCTGTCACCATGGCACAATGCCTCAAAATTATTGGCTTCACCCCCGACTTTTCAAAATACGATATCCCTTTTATAGGGCTTTGGACGATAAGTTTACGCTCCCGATAAGTCATGCAATTCCAGTTAACCAAAACCGATAGCGACGGACGACTAGGAGAAATTACTTTCTCTAGGGGGAAAGTGGCGACGCCTGCGTTTATGCCGGTGGGTACCTATGGGACAGTCAAGACCATGACACCAGAAGAACTGATTTCCATAGGCGCCGAAATTATTCTGGGCAACACTTTCCATTTACTATTGCGGCCAGGCATGGATGTCATTCGCGCCCATGGCGATTTGCACAACTTCATGAACTGGCAAGGCCCAATATTGACTGACTCAGGTGGATTCCAAGTGTATAGCTTGGGGGCAATGCGCAAGATTACCGAAGCCGGGGTGAAATTCCGCTCGCCCATTGATGGCAGAGAGATTTTTATGGGTCCGGAAGAGTCCATGTTAGTTCAACGGGTCTTAGGATCGGACATTGTCATGATTTTTGACGAATGCACGCCTTTTCCCGCTACCTACGCAGAGGTGCGTATATCCATGGAGTTGTCGATGCGCTGGGCCGAACGGAGCAAAACGGCTCATGGCGACAATCCATCCGCATTGTTTGGCATCGTTCAAGGCGGAGTGTACGATGATCTTCGCTTGGAATCGGCCGAAGGTTTGAAACGCATTGGCTTTGACGGTTATGCCGTCGGGGGATTATCAGTTGGCGAACCAAAGGAAGACCGTCGGCGAGTGTTAGAAAATCTGTTGCCTAATTTGCCAACAGACAAACCGCGATATTTGATGGGCGTGGGTACGCCTGAGGATATTGTCGAAGCCGTCTGTCTAGGCATCGATATGTTTGATTGCGTGATGCCTTCACGTAATGCACGGAATGGTCATTTGTTCACCCGTAACGGGGATATTCGCATACGCAATAGCCAGTACCAGAGCGATACCAGGCCATTGGATGAAGCCTGCGATTGCTACACGTGTCGCAATTACAGCCGGGCTTACTTGCGGCATTTGGACAAATGTAAGGAAAGTCTTGGCGCACGTCTGAATACCCATCATAACTTATACTATTATCAGTGGCTTATGGCAGGTTTGCGTGAAGCGATAGGGCAGGGGGGGTTAACGGGATTTGTCAGGCAATTTTACGAACAACGAAGAATTGTCGGTTCAAATGTGTAATAATAAGCGGATTTACAATTTCTGATTAGAGGTCAACCGATGAGTTTTTTCATTGCCGATGCGCTTGCCGAAGGTGGAGCGCCTGGTGGAGTACCCCCGTCCGCTTTGGAGGCAGCGCTTCCTTTCGTTATTCTAATAGCATTTTTTTTCTTGTTCGCAGTCCCCCAATGGAAACGGGGAAGAGAGCAGAAGCAGCTTCTAGAATCCCTTGCCAAAGGTTTTGAAGTAGTCACCAATGGTGGGATTTTAGGGCGGATCGTCGATATTGATGATAATTTCGTGTTACTGGAAGTGAATGAGAATACCCAGATCAATGTGCAGAAGCATTCCGTGACACAAGTGATGCCGAAGGGTACTTACAAGGCAAGAAAAAGAACGGAAAAATAAGCCTTATGGCCCGCTTCCCCTCTGCCCGACAACGGGCTCTTTTTAATTTTAGAAACGATGAGACAGGCTGTTAAACATGCGCAACCGCTATCCCGTTTGGAAAAATTTACTCATCCTAACTGTGTTAGCTTTTGGGATGATTTACTCGCTACCTAATTTCTATGGCGAGGATCCATCCGTCCAGCTATCCCCTAGCCGGAACGCCAAGATTGATGAAAATGTTGTCCAGCAGATTGAAAAACTGTTAACCGACAATGGCGTGAAAACGAAAGCCTCCGAATTGAATGACAAGCGGATTTTGCTGCGTTTCAACGACACCGACACTCAGATCAAGGCCGAGGAGTTGCTCAAATCGAATATGGGCAACAATTACAGCATCGCGCTTAACCTCGCACCGGCAACGCCGGGTTGGTTAAGGGCAATCGGGGCCAAACCCATGTACCTTGGCCTTGACCTTCGCGGCGGTGTGCATTTCATGCTTCAGGTGGACATGGAAGCGGCTGTGACGCAGGCACAAGACCGCTACGCAGAAGATATTCGCACCAATTTGCGAGAGGCCAAAATCCGTTATTTGTCGGTGGAGCGGGATAAGGCGTCAATCATAGTCAAGTTCCAAGACGCACAGACCCTTGCCCAAGGTCGGGAAGTGATTAAAAAGGAAATCCGTGGTTTGCTTTTAAACGTTTTGGAAAATGATTTGACAATTATCGCAACCATCTCGGAGCAGGAAATCCGAGAAGTGCGTAAGTTTGCCGTGGCGCAAAACATTACCATTCTGCGCAATCGTGTCAATGAACTGGGTGTGGCAGAGCCAGTCATCCAGCAACAGGGTGAAGACCGCATAGTAGTCCAATTGCCGGGTGTGCAAGATACTGCCCGGGCCAAAGAAATTCTTGGTGCTACGGCAACCTTGGAATTCCGGTTGGTGGACTCTGAACATGTGATTGGTTCTGATGGCAAAGCCCCTTTGGGTGCCAAGCTTTACAATGACCGGGCAGGTAGGCCCATTTTGTTGCAGAGGAAAATTATCGTCACTGGTGACCAAGTGGTGGACGCATCCTCTGGACTGGATCAGCAATCAGGTTCCCCTGCCGTGTTCATTAGCTTGAATGGAACGGGCGCCAAGAAAATGTTAGACACCACCAAGGAAAGCATCGGCAAAGCAATGGCCGTGGTGTTTATCGAAAACAAGAGTGAAACCAAGGATGTAGGTGGGCAGAAATTGACCACCAAGAAGAAGGTGGAAGAAGTCATCAATGTCGCCACAATCCGTGATCGTTTCAGCAAGCGTTTTCAAATCACCGGATTGGACAATACTGAAGAGGCGCGTAATTTGGCTTTGTTATTGCGGGCCGGCGCATTGGCTGCGCCAATGGACATCGTTGAAGAACGGACTGTTGGCCCAAGCCTGGGTAAAGAAAACATTGCCCAAGGTGAGCGTTCTTTCATTATTGGCTTCGCATTGGTGGCCATTGTGGTATTGGCCTACTACAAGGTGTTTGGCATCATTGCCAACCTCACCTTGGTGTTTAATATGGCCTTAATCATGGCTATATTGTCTTCATTCCAAGCCACCTTGACCTTGCCCGGCATTGCGGGTTTCACTCTGACAGTCGGTATGGCGGTGGATGCCAACGTGTTGATTTACGAGCGCATCAAAGAGGAGCTACGCAACGGGAACTCGCCTCAAGCGGCAATTTATGCAGGTTTTGATAGGGCGTTTGCCACCATTTTCGACTCTCATATCACCAACTTGTTGGCGGCAATCATGCTGTTTGGCATTGGTTCGGGTCCGGTCAAAGGATTTGCTGTCACCCTGACCATAGGTATCATTACTTCACTGTTCACCGCAGTGACCTGCACCCGCATGATGGTCAATTGGATGTACGGCGAAAAACGCGGCGTTAAACTTTGGATCTGATGGGAACCAACATGAATGCGAACACAAGACTAAATACCCAAAAAAATGAGGCCCAGCCGCGTTTGTACAAGATTGACTTTCTTGGCAAGCGCCATGTTGCTGTATGGGCTTCTATTATCCTGAGCTTAGCTTCGCTCGTTTCCTTAGGCGTTAAAGGGCTTAATTTTGCCATCGACTTCACGGGTGGAACCGTAGTCGAAGTCAAATATAAGGAGCCGGCCGATGTGAACCAGATTCGCCTCAATTTGGAAGCTGACGGGTTCAACAGTCCAATGGTGCAGCAGTTTGGCAGTACCCACGATGTGTTGATTCGTTTGGCCCCTCAATCAGGGGTTAGCGGCAGCGATCTGAGAAATCGTGTAATGGGGATTTTGAACAAAGACCCGTCAAACACTGCAGAACTTCATCGCATCGAATTCGTCGGGCCGCAAGTCGGTGACGATTTGGTGACGGATAGTGGATTGGCCTTGCTGTATGCCTCCATCGGTATTCTGATCTATGTTGCTTTGCGATTCGAGTACCGATTCGCCTTGGGGGCGATTCTCGCCACCTTGCATGACGTAGTGATGATTTTAGGTTTTTTTTCCGTGTTGCAATTGGAATTTGACCTGAGCGTGTTGGCAGCCGTTTTGACTATCATGGGTTACTCGCTAAATGACACTATCGTCGTGTTTGACCGAATTCGCGAAAATTTCCGTAAACTTCGCCGTGGCGATGTGATTGAGGTGATGAACATTTCGATCAACGAGACCCTAAGTCGTACCTTGATGACCTCGTTCTTGACTTTGCTGTCAGTTATAGCGATGGCATTCTTTGGAGGGCAAGTCATTCACAACTTCGCCCTCGCCTTGATTGTCGGCATTGTCGTGGGAACCTACTCCTCCATCTATGTCGCCAGCGCCCTCGCTCTTAAGCTAGGTGTCAGCCGTATGGATTTGATGCCACCCGAGAAAGAAGGGGTTGTTGATAATCGTCCTTGACAAAAAGTTCACATCCGACGAAAAGGCCGCATCTGCGGCCTTTTTCATAGTTGACTAGTGGGAATATTTAAGTTGCAATTCTCTGTATTCAAACGCTAAATCCTTGTGCATACAATTATCCTTTTTAGAAAGGGATAGGTGTTTGAGCCAAAGCTAAATTTCAGATTTGGCTATCACCTAGAACAACTCATGGCATCTCTTTTTTATCCCTGATAGCTGTTCGAGCGGAACTTGTAGACCCTAAAATAATCCGTATAATAGACCCTTGATAAACCTATTTTATATACAGGTTTCCCCCATGTATGTTTCAAAATTATTCGCTTTTATTCTAGCGTTGTGCTGGCAAATGCCGGCTTATTCACAAATGCAAGCAGAACCCACAAATGAATGCTCCACCGACTTGGTTCGCGTAGATGATAAAGGCGTATTGTCAACCAGCCAAAGTTGCGGGCTTTCCAGTTATACCGCAAAAGCCATAGAAGACAAATTTTTCCAACTTCGCCATGATTTAAAACCGTCTTTCGATCAAATGAGTGGCCTATTGGCAGCCGAAAACATCATATTAGGTGCTGTGTTGAACCCTATGAATTCCGGTGCTGTTAGCTTGGACGGCGTGTTAAACATCTGCCAATTACTGTCCAGTAGAGTGAATTTTGAACCAGCGGCCAATTTAATGGCGACGGCTGTTCAATGGAAGGAACATTATGAAAGCTTAATGGAGTCATTGAAAAACCTTGCGGATATAAATAAAGATACAGTTAGTATCGTGCAAGAGATTTCAACGCTGGATTTGGATCATGCCTCCGCCCTGTTGGATGAGTTGATTGCCATTCAAAATGAAAAAGAAGCCAATGCCGGGTATTTTTATTTAAAGGCACAAATCCTATTGCTTCAATTCCAACCGCAAAGCGCACTGCCTTTGCTGGAAAAAGCTCATCAAATCCAACCTGAGAATAAAGAATATGGTTTTGCATACGCCAAAGTTATGCAAGAGCAAAACGTAGAAGGGTCCGCAGAAGCCCTGTATGCCTCATTGTTAGAGCAATACCGAACACTCGCGAAACAATACCCCGATGTTTACCTTCCCTCGGTTGCGGCAACGCTGAATAATTTGGGCATGCTTTATAATGAATCCAAACGCACAAGTGAAGCGGAAAAAGCCTTCCGTGAAGCCGTGGACATCCTTCGCAGTCAGGGTAAAGCTGATCCAGCCTCCTTGGCATTGAGTTTAAACAATCTCGCTAATCTTTACCGTGATAGCCAAAAAATGGATGATGCGGAAAAAGCTTATCGGGAAACCTTGGAAATTAGGCGCAGTTTGGCTAAGGACGAGCCAGCCGTGTACCAGCGTTCGGTGATGGCAACACTGACAAACCTAGGAAATATTTATCGAAGTGACAAGCGACCCGAGGAGGCTGAAAAAGTTTATCAAGAGGCCCTAGGCACTGCCCGCAGTTTGTCCCAAGGCAATCCCAATATTTTTCGCCCTGATATGGCGGCAATCTTGAGTAATTTGGCAAATCTTTACAACGAATCCAAACGTCCTGCCGAAGCTGAAAAATCTTGGAGTGAGTCCCGTGACATACAACGTGAACTGGCTCGTACCGACCCAGCCACCTATCAACCTAATTTAGCCATGACGCAGCATAATCTTGGAAATTTATATAGTGATGCCAAACGTATGGATGAGGCGGAAAAAGCCTACCGTGATGCCTTGGAAATCCGTAGCGCCCTAGCCAAAGACAATCCAAAGACCTATCAGCCAGAGATGGCTATCACCTTGAACAACATGGGCGTGATGTACAGCGACAGCCAACATTATAGTGAAGCGGAAAAGGCATATCGTGATGCCTTGGAAATCCAGCGAGAATTGTACCGGGCCGACCCGGAAGCTAACGCCGCCAATTTAAAAACCATTCTTTCTGGCGAAGCAGTGTTGATGGAGAAAATGGGTCGTTCGGCTGAGCGGGCAAAAATAGAAGCTGAGAAATCGCAGATTAAATAGCTTTAGTGAGGCTGAGAGCGACCATCTATTTCTAATGTCGAAAATTTTGCATTTACTTTTTTTTTAACTTCATACAGAATCCACTATAAGTGTTCCTTTTTTCTGAATTATTTATAATGTGGGGTGGAGTTGTGAAATTAAAAAGTGTATTTAGTATCGTATTTCTATTTTTTATCGTAGATCATGCTTTTGCTATTGATCCGGTCTATGAGGGTGCAAACGGCATTAGGGAAAATGTATTCGCAACCAATTGTCTGTCCTGTCATTCATCCGAAGTTAGCGGTCCGGATCGCAACTATGCCCCTGATTCAATTAATTTTGATACCTATGAGGCAACGATATTGAACGTTGACGTAGCTATCTCAGAAGTTAATGTTGGGGCAATGCCGCCTGCCGATAGCGGTATCCCCCTACTTAACGCGGATCAAAAAACTGCCCTTATTGCGTGGCAAAATGCCGGTTTCCCAAGAGCAGCGGCGGCTGCTCCCCCTGCCCCCTTAATCAGTCCCAATGGTTCATCGCTGACAATTTCCCTTGTTGCCGGTGCCGGCCTAGGCAAAAACGCTGACTGGTGGGTTGTGGCGTATACCCCTTGGGGACACTGGTATTACTATGTCTATCCTAACGTCTGGAAGGATATTGGGACAGATTTGGGTGGCGCTCTTCCTGCCTATCAAGGCCCGTTAGCGAATATATCTAGTTTGGCGCTATTTGATGTCACGGGCTTACCAAGCGGGAAGTATGTGATCTATTTTGGGGTAGACACTAGCATGAATGGTCTATTGGATTATAACCAACTTTATTATTCTAGTTTTCAACTGAACGCGCCTTGAGCAACAGAGATGGATAATTCAGCGTCTGTTTAGGCAGTGTTTAACTGATTCCTACACTAGCCTCACATCATGAGGCTCATGAACCCGCACCAGCGCGAAAGCTGAGGCGGGTTTTCATGCGGAAATGCAACGTTGACACTAATAGTGGGCTTGGCCTTTGCAATCTCAAGTCAAATCAAGCGTTGACGCAGCAGCCCCTTACCATCTAACTACTTCAGTTAAGTTCCGGTCAATTTTTATTGTTCAATCGTCCTTCATTCGCTTCCCCTATTCCGGTAAAATGCAACTTTTACAAACTTTCAATAATTTGAGGAGCTACTATGAGCCAGACTGCCGATGCCTTGATTGAATCCTACTATGCTGCCTTCAACGCCGGCGACATGGATAAATTTTTTAGCCTGTTGACTGACGATGTCATTCACGACACCAACCAAGGTTCCCGCGAAATTGGCAAAGGCCCATTTAAAGCCTTCATGGTAAGGATGAACACCAATTATAAAGAGCAACTCGTCGAAATGGTCATCATGAGTACTGCCGACGGAACCCGCGCTGCCGCCGAATTTGTGGTGTTGGGCGAATACTTGGTCACGGATGAAGGATTGCCAGAAGCGAAAGGTCAGAAATATCGTTTGCCAGCCGGTGCTTTCTTCGACATTCGTGATGGCAAGGTCGCCCGCATCACCAATTACTACAACTTGGAAGACTGGATCAAGCAAGTTAGCCAAGGTTGAAGCCATGAGCGATATTGCCATCAAGCACTTGTCGGGCAACTCGGTGAAACCTTGGATTCCCGATCTTGCAAGACTGCGTATTACGGTCTTTCGTGATTTTCCTTATTTGTACGACGGCACAACCGAATATGAGGAAAACTACTTGCAGACCTATGTGAAGTCGCAAGATAGCATTGTCGTATTGGCTTTGGACGGTGATAAAGTCATCGGCGCGTCAACCGGATTGCCGATGGAGGATGAAACCACCGAGTTTCAACAGCCTTTTATTGATAGCGGCTATGAGCCGGGCAAGATATTCTATTGTGCGGAATCAGTGTTGTTAAAAGAATACCGTGGTCGGGGCGTTTATAAACAATTCTTCACCGGACGTGAAGAACATGCCAGAAATTTGGGGTGTTTCGATTGGCTGAGTTTCTGTTGTGTGCAACGCCAGGCCGATCATCCTCTGCGTCCAACCGATTATGTGCCATTGGATGCCATTTGGACAAAGTTTGGCTATGTTAAACATCCCGAGTTACAGGCCAGTTACGATTGGAAGGATGTTGATCAAGCCGATGAAACCGCCCATGACATGGTGTTTTGGTTGAAACCGATACAGGAATCACAAGCATGAGCGCTGAAAAGGCATTTCGATTGGCAGCGGCGCAATACGACATCGGTTTTCTACAAAATTGGTCGGAATATGCCGCAAAAATTAACCAGTGGGTTGCCGATGCGGTAGGGCAGGGGGCTAAAATGCTCCTATTTCCCGAATATTTCAGTATGGAGTTGGCTTCCCTTTTCCCCGAAGAAGTCTACAAATCCTTATCCAAGCAACTTGTCGCACTGCAAACGATATACCCAGATTTTTTGGCGCTCTTTGGGGACTTGGCCAAACGGCATCGGGTTTACATTTTGGCGGGTTCTTTTCCTGTCCAACAGGACGATGGCAACTACCGTAACCGTTCATGGCTATTTAGACCCGATGGCAGCAGTGATTATCAAGACAAGTTGCAGATGACCCGTTTTGAAAACGAACAATGGTTGATCACAGCGGGCAAGGAAATCAAGTTGCTGGACACTGAATTTGGGCGGATTGGCGTCAATATTTGTTACGACAGTGAATTCCCCATCATTGCCAGACAGCAGGTCGAAGCCGGGGCTGATTTGATCCTCGTACCGAGTTGCACAGACACCATGGCGGGTTATCATCGTGTGCGTATCGGTTGCCAAGCCCGGGCTTTGGAAAACCAATGCTATGTGGTACAGTCACCCACGGTTGGCCTTGCTCCGTGGTCTGAAGCAGTGGATGTCAACATTGGTGCGGCCGCCATATACACGCCTGTGGATTATGGTTATCCCGACAATGGTGTGCTGGCAATCGGCGAAATGAATCAGGCGCAATGGGTTTTTGCCGATATTGATCTTTCCACAATAGCCAAAGTGCGCGAAACGGGACAGGTTTTCAATTATCGCGATTGGCCTGGTCAATTCCACTGTCAGATTCAATAGAGGAAATTAAGTGTCGAATCCACCGTTCAATCACACTCCCCCTTCTACTTCCAGTGTCGAAGACTCTGCCTCCGGCATTGAAGACATCCCATCCTCTGTTCATCCTACCCATAATTCGGTGACACCGAAAGAGAACGAAAAACCTTGGAAGGTGTTACTTGTCGATGAAGAAATGGATTTGGTCAAATTGACACGGCTTCTCATCAAAAACCACACCTTTCTTCAACGCCGTGTTGAATGTTTAGAGGCATATACGACTGTAGATGCTAGGAAACTCCTTGTAGAACATCCCGACATTGCGGTGGCATTTATTGATGTGGCCATGGAAACGCTGGGGGATGAATTAAATCTTGTCGATTATATTCGCAAGAGCCTTGGAAATACCTTGATGCGCATCATCATCCTGACCAAGGAGACGGGCAGGGTTCCAGAGCGGTACATGATTGAACATTTGGACATTGATGATTATAAGGAAAAGGCTGATCTCAATGAAGACCGGCTCTATAACACACTCCGTAGCACACTGAAGGCTTATAACGATATCAGCTTTCGTTATCGGGAGGGTGTGGATAGGCGCTTGTCTGGGCTGGTTGCTGACAATGCGGCTGAGGGTATCATCATTTGCAATGCCATGAATCGCATAGTCAGTGTCAACCCTTCGTTTACCAAAATGACGGGTTATACCGAGGAAGAAGTCATTGGGCGGAATCCGAAAATGATGTGTTCAGGGCTTCATGATGCTGACTTTTATCATGAAATGTGGGAGTCTTTGCGTACAGTCGGTGCTTGGCACGGTGAGATTTGGAATCGGCGTAAAAATGGTGAAATTTATCCACAGTGGCTATCCATCAGTTCCATCAAAAATGAGAGCGGGGAGTTTTTGCAATTTATTGCTTTGTTCACCGACTTGTCGGAAAGCAAAGCGGCTCAAGAACGCATTTATTTCCTTGCCAATTACGATGAATTGACCAAGCTTCCCAATCGAGTCATGTCCAGGGAACGTTTGGAGAGGGCGATTCATTCGGCAGTCACTGCACGGGATCAATTGGCGGTCATGCTGCTTGATCTTGACCGGTTCAAAGTCATTAACGAATCCTTGGGGCATAGTGTTGGTGACGCATTATTGGCAATGGTTGGACAGCGCTTACTGAATAGTGTAAGGGAGCATGACACGGTGGGCAGGCAGGGAGGGGACGAGTTTTTGATGATATTCCCAAGGGCGGGGATTGATTTTGTCGCTCGTTTAGCCAAGCGAGTCCTCGATAATTTGTCCAAGCCTTTTGATATTAATGGTCATCATCTGGTTGTTTCCCCCAGTATAGGCATAGCAATCTATCCTAATGACGGTGTCGATGCCGAGATATTGTTAAGAAATGCCGAAGTGGCGATGTATTCCGCCAAGAATTCGGGCCGTTGCCAATACCAATTCTTCACTATAGAGTTGAACTCAGTTTCTCAATATCGGCATAAGCTGGAAACCGGCTTGAGAAAGGCGTTGGAAGACCAAGATTTCGTGCTGCATTACCAACCCCAAGTGGAAACAGCAACGGGGCAAATCGTCGGCTGCGAAGCCTTGATTCGATGGGTGACGCCAGAAGGTTTGTATTTCCCCGGTCAGTTCATCCCGTTGGCGGAAGAAACCGGCTTGATCGTCCCCATCGGTGAATGGGTGTTGAAAACCGCCAGTCAGCAAATTAAAACTTGGCAAGAGAGTGGCCTGCCGTACATTCCCATCGCTGTCAATTTATCCAGTGTCCAGTTCGCGCAAGCGGACATCCAACAAAAAATTCATGATATTTTGGCATCCACCGGGCTTGAACCTAAATGGTTGGAACTGGAAATCACTGAAACCGTTTCCATGTCGGATGCGGACTACACCACTGAAACCATCCATGCCCTCAATGAACTAGGCATCAGCATTGCCATTGACGATTTTGGAACGGGCTATTCTTCCTTAAGCTACTTGAAGCGGTTCCGAGTCAGCAAGTTGAAGATCGACCGGTCATTTATTCACAATGTCCCTCATGACCCGGAAGATTCCGC
>CAIWDB010000127.1 GCA_903911305.1 uncultured Methylococcaceae bacterium
AGTCTATTTTCCACTGAGCAGTCACGACAAAGTACTCGGCGTGTTGGCTTTGTTGCCAGTTAATTTGCGGAGAGTATTCCTGCCCGAGCAGCAAAAATTGTTGGACACCTTCATTCGTCAAATTGCCCAAGCCATTATCCGGGTCAGATTGGTTGAACAGGCCAGGGACACACAACTCAAAATGGAGGCCGAACAGTTGAGAAACTCATTGCTTAGTTCCATTTCCCATGATTTGCGGACACCGTTGGCTACGATTGTCGGTTCGGCTAGTGCCTTGGCGGAAAACGACGGCTCGCTGACACCAGAGGATCAGGTCGAATTGAGCAACGCCATTTACGAAGAAGCCCAGCGCATGTCGAGTTTGGTCAACAACATTCTTGATATGGCAAGGTTGGATTCCGGGTCCGTTAAATTGAACAAACAATGGCATCCGGTGGAAGAAGTCATTGGCACGGTTTTAACGCGGCTCCAAAAACATCTGCAAGGGCGTAAAGTAACGGTAAAAATCCCGTCGGGCATCCCTATGCTGTACGCGGATTCCGTGTTAATTGAGCAATTATTGATCAATCTATTGGAAAATGCGCTTCGTTACACACCCGAAGGAAGCCCATTGGAAATAGCTGTGGAAGTTTCAAAATCGGCGGTTGAGGTTAGTGTGTCCGACCATGGTCCCGGCATACCCACGGGCAGGGAAACCAAGCTATTTGAAAAATTTTTCCGGGTTCAACAAGAGTCCGCGCAAAGCGGGGTAGGGCTTGGCCTTGCCATTTGCAGGGCTATAATCGAAGCCCATGGAGGCAATATCAAAGCGCAAAACCGTGCGGGGGGCGGCGCGTGTTTTTCATTTATCATTCCGCTTGACCGTGAACCCCCAGTGTTGGAGCAGGAAATCGTCCAGGACTGATTTGGTGTTTATCTTAACTCATTGACGCTCCAATATAGGTCGCCGCGTAACATCAGTTAACCCACATAGTGCAAGAATCAACATGGCAAACTCAAAACCTGTCGTTGTCGTCATTGAAGATGATCCCCCCATACGCCGTTTTTTGCGAACCGGACTTTCCACCCATGGTTTTGTTGTCTACGAGGCCGACAATGGGCGGCAAGGCATTATTGAGGCCGGAATCCGCAAACCCGATCTGATCATTCTCGATTTGGGCTTGCCCGATATGGATGGCGTCGAGGTCATTAAAACGGTACGGGAATGGGCATCAATGCCTATCATTATCCTGTCCGCCCGTAGCGCCGAGCAAAGCAAAATTGAAGCCTTGGACGCGGGGGCTGACGATTATTTGACCAAACCATTCGGCTTGGGGGAATTGCTTGCCCGTACCCGTGTCGCGTTGCGCCATTGGCTTCGGGTGCCTGAGCAATATCCAACCGGGGAATTCACCACTGGAAATCTAAGGGTGGACTTGATTAATCGCTGGGTTCATGTCGGCGACAAAGAGGTTCATCTCACACCTATCCAATTCCGTCTTCTTTCCATGTTGGTGCAAAATGCCGGTAAAGTGTTGACCCATCAACAAATATTGAAGGAAGTATGGGGTCCTACTTACACTGAAAGTTCCCATTACCTTAGAATTTACATGAGCCAACTCAGGCAAAAACTGGAAGAAGACCCAACCCAGCCTAAATACTTACTGACGGAATCCGGTGTGGGTTATAGGCTAAAAGTTTAATTGAGCCTGGAGCGTTAAAGGTTGCTTTGACAGACAGCGAAATTTAGGGGCAAATATACTTTCAAAGTTCGCGTTAACGCCCACTGCTTCAGCTTCCGTTATAACCGCTTGAAACCAACTGTTTTATTGAGTCATTGGGGTTTGATGATAAGATTATTATAAATCCATTCCGATCTCTTAACCCCAAGAAATGCATCATGTCTACGGACCCGCACACAAGCACTGCCCACCCTAGCCTAGTCCGCCTTCGCGAGATTCCCTATAACTATACATCCTTTTCCGACCGGGAGATTGTCATTCGTCTACTCGGTGAGGAAATGTGGGACATTTTGGACACCTTGCGCTCCGAGCGCGTCACCGGTCGTTCTGCGCGTATGCTATACGAAGTGCTGGGGGATATTTGGGTGGTTCAACGCAACCCTTACCTTGAAGATGACTTGCTCGATAATCGAAGTCGCCGGCAAGCCTTGCTAGATGCCCTGCGCCATCGCCTGCGTCAAATGGAAGTCCGTCGCCTTCAATTATCCGACACCCGACCAGAACGGGCAGAAAAAGTGGCTCAGCTCATCCAAGCCGCTTCCCAGGCAGTGGATGCCTTCGAGTCACACTTTGAACGTACTCGGGAATTGCGCCGTCGGGCGCTGACCTTGCTATCGCGTCACACCCGCAAGGACAATATCAGTTTTGATGGGTTTGCCCGTGCCTCCCATGTCACCGATGCCACCGACTGGCGTGTGGAATATCCTTTCGTGGTGCTATATCCCAACACGGAAGAAGAAGTGGGGCATCTGGTTCGCGATTGCATCGAACTGGGTCTGACCATCATTCCTAGGGGGGGTGGCACTGGCTACACCGGCGGTGCGGTTCCACTTTCGCCATTATCCGCTGTCATCAATACGGAAAAGTTGCTGGGAACTGGCAAAATAGACAGAAACAGTTTGCTACCCGGAGCGATTCATCCTTGTGCCACGATCTTCACTGGCGCGGGCGTGGTCACCCGCCGGGTGATGGAAGCGGCGGAAGCAGCGGGTTTGGTGTTTGCCTGTGATCCGACTTCTGCGGATGCTTCCTGCATCGGCGGGAATGTTGCCATGAACGCCGGCGGCAAGAAAGCCGTTTTATGGGGTACGGCCTTGGATAATCTGGCCTCATGGCGGATGGTCACGCCGGATGGCAACTGGCTTGAAGTCGAGCGGATCAACCACAATTTTGGCAAGATTCACGACCAGGCAGAAGTGTCTTTCCTGCTTAAGCGTTTTGATGCTGACGGCAAAACACCGCGAGGCGAGGAAGTCTTGATCCTACCTGGCGGGATGTTTCGAAAAACCGGTTTGGGCAAGGACGTGACCGACAAATTCCTTGGGGGGTTGCCCGGCATCCAAAAGGAAGGCTGCGACGGCATCATTACCTCGGCTCGCTGGATTTTGCACCAACTGCCACCACACACGCGGACATTCTGCTTGGAGTTTTTTGGACAAGTTCGTGAAGCAGTCCCAGCGATTGTAGAAGTGCGCGATTTTCTCGAAAGCCTACCGAAAGCGGGTGAAAAACGGGTCATGCTGGCGGGTTTGGAGCATCTGGATGAGCGCTATGTCAAAGCCGTCGGCTATGCGACCAAAGCCAAGCGGCATGGCCGACCGAAAATGGTCTTGATTGGCGATGTGGTAGGTGACGACGACAATGCGGTGGCATTGGCCGTCGCCGAGGTCGTGCGCCTGTGCAATGCGCGGGGCGCGGAAGGGTTCATTGCCGTTAGCGCGGAATCTCGCAAACGATTTTGGCTGGATCGAGCCCGCACGGCGGCGATTGCCAAGCACACCAACGCCTTCAAGATCAACGAGGATGTCGTAATCCCACTGCCTCGCATGGGTGACTATTGTGACGGCATTGAACGCATTAACATCGAATTGTCCTTGCGCAATAAGCTGCGCCTGTGCGATGCGCTGGAAGGTTTCATCATCGGTGATTTGCCAACTAGGGATTACGAAGACAGCGTAGACAAGGCTGAGTTGATTGATGATCGCCGCACCCGCGCCTTGGATACCCTAAACCAAGTCCGCTCGCGCTGGCAATGGTTGTTGGATCATTTGGATTTGCCCTTGGCCCAAGCTGAAAGCTCGTTTGCACAATTAAGCATTGTGTCCGGGGTGTTCGTCAACCGTGCCGAAAACCCAACGCTATTTCATCGATTGCAAGACCATTCGGTGAGAGTTTCGTGGAAGCTTGAATTGCAAACTCCGTTGCAAGAGATTTTCGAGGGTGACAATTTCCGTCCGGTCACGGAACGCATCAAATCTATCCACAAAGACATTTTGCGCGGACGGGTGTTCGTCGCCTTGCACATGCATGCGGGAGACGGCAATGTCCATACCAATCTGCCTGTTAATTCCGACCATTACGAGATGCTGCAAGAGGCCAACGCCGCTGTGGCGCGTATTATGGCGCTGGCCCGTTCATTGGGCGGGGTCATCTCGGGTGAGCATGGCATCGGCATCACCAAATACGAATTCTTGACAGCGGAAGAAGTCGCGCCTTTTCATGCCTACAAACGGCAAGTTGACCCCAAGGGTCGCTTCAACCAAGGCAAATTGATGCCCGGTTCCGACCTGACTGGGGCTTACACCCCATCCTTCAGCCTAATGGGTTTCGAGTCGCTCATCATGCAACAAAGCGATATCGGCGCAATAGCCGATTCCGTCAAGGACTGTCTGCGTTGTGGCAAATGCAAGCCGGTATGCTCCACGCATGTGCCTAGGGCTAACTTGCCCTATTCGCCTCGCAACAAGATTCTCGCCACCTCGCTGTTAATCGAAGCCTTCCTGTATGAGGAGCAAACCCGCCGGGGTGTGTCAATTACCCACTGGAAAGAGTTTGAAGACGTGGCCGACCATTGCACCGTTTGCCATCGTTGCTATAACCCATGCCCGGTTGACATCGACTTCGGCACGGTGTCCATGAACATGCGCAACTTGCTACGCAAGATGGGTAAGCAGAGCTTCAACCCGGCCAAGGCCGCAGCGATGGCTTTCCTCAATTTCAGCGATCCGCGCACGGTAAAGGCCATGCGCAAGGTGATGATTGATTGGGGCTATAAAGGTCAGCGACTGGGTGCCAGCCTATTGAGTCATTGGGGCCGCAAACAAACCGCGCAGCCCCCTGCGACTTTGGGCAAGCCACCCGTGCGCGAGCAAATCATTCATTTCATCAATAAAAAAATGCCGGGCAAGCTACCCAGTAAAACGGCCCGCGCCTTACTGGACATTGAAGACAACCAAATTGTGCCGGTGATCCGTGACCCGCGTAAAACCCAATCCGATTCAGAAGCGGTGTTTTACTTTCCCGGTTGTGGCTCCGAGCGTTTGTTCTCGCAAGTTGGCCTCGCAACCCAAGCCATGCTCTATGAAATCGGCGTTCAAACCGTTCTCCCCCCCGGTTATTTGTGCTGCGGCTTTCCGCAACGCGCGTCCGGTCAGTTCGACAAGGCCGAGAAAATCACCACCGACAACCGTGTGTTGTTTCACCGCGTTGCCAACACCCTGAACTACCTTGACATTAAAACCGTGGTCGTCAGTTGTGGCACCTGCCTGGATCAACTGGAAGACTACGAGTTTGGCAAGATATTCCCCGGTTGCCGATTGGTCGATATTCACGAATTTTTATTGGAAAAAGGGGTGAAGCTGGAAGGTGTCACTGGCACTCGATACCTTTACCACGACCCTTGCCATACTCCAATGAAACAGCAAGACCCGATGAAAACGGTCAACGCACTAATAAACACGGCAGATGGCAGTCTAGTAGACAAGTCCGAACGTTGCTGCGGCGAATCCGGCACCTTGGCGATAGGCCGGCCTGACATCTCCACTCAAGTACGATTCCGCAAGGAGGAGGAATTGAAGCTAGGCGCGGACAAGCAGCGCAGTGATGGTTATGCCGGGCCGATCAAGGTGTTGACTTCCTGCCCATCCTGCCTGCAAGGTCTGCAACGTTACCAAGACGACGTAGACCAGCTAGACGCGGATTACATCGTCGTCGAAATCGCCAAGCATGTGCTGGGGGAAAACTGGCTACCGGACTATGTGGAACGGGTGAGTCATGGCGGGATCGAGCGGGTGTTAGTCTAAAAATGTCAATTTAGGGTATCAACAATTTACTCGCTTGTCGCATCAGACATTGAAATACAAACCAAGCGTTGACACACCAGAGTGGGATGGCAGAGTCGGGTTTTGGTGCTTTTATCGTTACCACCATCCGGGTGGTAACGACAGGGCATTCAAGAAATTATTGATTCGACTCGTCTTCTTTCCACTTCGGCCACCAGTTTTCCCTAGGCAACCACATTTGCATCAGCGCGGTGAATATCATGACCGTCGAGGCCAAACTGTAACCGAAACCGCCAATTATGGTGAACCAGGCAAATACTGGAATGTATTTAGTCAGCCACCACGACATTACGTCGATCAACAAAAAGGCAAATGGTGTGGAAATGAGAATAAGCTTCCAGCGTAATTGGTACTCCGACATCCCAAATATCCAACCGACAAACAAGAAAATGAAGCTGATGCCAAATAAATGGATATGCGAGACTCGTGTCAACGTGCCGATACTGGCACCTTGATCAACTTCGGCAACTTTTTGTACGTTAGCAAGTTTGGTGAAATCAGGGATGGTGGCCTCGGCATTATGGCAGGAAACGCAATACTGCTTGAAGATAGGTTCAATTTTGCCGGGCCACTCTTTAATGGGGGCTTCGTCACGCGCCCATTGAATCAGAGCGAAGCGTTCCTCGTCCGGGGCCATGGCTTTCATCGCGCCGTTAAGCATGGATTCCAACTTGGAACCGGAACGGTTGCCGTAATAGCTGTAAACGATGTCATTGACCGAAACTCCCGGTTTGCCATCGGCCTTGCCATGGGTCAGCATGATTTGCATACCGGCCATCATCAAACCTACGCCGATGACCAGCAAAAAACCGGTGAACAGGACTTTGTAAGTGATCGACAGTCGCGCCAAAGTGGTGCTGCCGGGTTTAATATCTATCATATCGTCCTCCTGGGATAGGGCATGAGAAGAGAGCAAGGTTTTCCAAAACGGTTGATGGGAGTCGGTGGATGCACATTGCTTTTTGCAACGAGGCCAAAAAGCAATGGCTATCACAGCGGAGGCGATTATTAAAATCAGAATAAGATCCATGGTGAGTTCCGTTGGTTATCAGTCAATGCCATTTTGTAAGGCAATATTCATGCAAAGCAAGTTTCTCAATTCCAAGAATTAGGCAAAGCAAGCTTTGCACCTCAAACATTGTCTACTTAAAACGCAACAAACCCTTGTCCCACATGACGGGTGCTTCGTAGCCAAGCAGATTGACGACGGTGGCGGCCAAGTTGCCAAGGCCCGGTTGTTCCAGTTCCGCCAAGCTAAATGAATCTTTCAAACGCTTAGAGTAGAAGATGCAAGGCACTGGGTTGAGGGTGTGTGAGGTTTTTGCACTAAAATCGCCATCCGCTTTTTTCTTAGGCTGTCCGGTTTTGGCATTGATTTCGTACATCTCATCGGCATTGCCATGGTCGGCGGTAATGATCGCCACGCCATTGAGGGCGTCAATGACGGGCAATAAACGGCTGAGTGCCAAGTCCACCGCTTCGACCGCAGTGATAGTGGCTTGGTAATTCCCGGTATGACCCACCATGTCGCCGTTGGCGTAATTCACCCGCAAAGCCTTATGTTTGCGGGTTTGCAATTGACGAATCAATTCGTCGGTGATTTCCGCCGATTTCATCCAAGGCCGCTGTTCGAATGGGATGACGTCCGATGGGATTTCGATATAAGTTTCTAGTTTGTCATCGAATTTTCCGCTCCGATTGCCATTCCAGAAATAGGTCACATGTCCATATTTTTGCGTTTCCGAGATGGCCAGTTGGGGGATGCCCGCATCGGCCAGATATTCGCCCATGGTGTCCCTGATCTTGGGGGGTTCGACCAGAAAGCGCTTCGGTATTTTCAAATCGCCGTCATATTGCAGCATGCCCGCATAGGTGACATTCGGATAACGTACCCGGTCAAACGGTTTGAAATCGGCTTCTTCGAAGGCTCGGGAAATTTCGATGCCCCGGTCGCCACGGAAGTTGAAGAACACGACGCTATCATTATCGTGAATCGCACCCACTGGCTGGCCGTTTTCGACGATGACGAAGGGCGGTAAATCTTGGTCAATGATCACATTCGGCGATTCGCCCCGCGTCGCCCGAATGGCTTCGGCGGCAGACGAAAAATTCGGGCCTTCGCCCAATACATGGGTTTTCCATCCGCGCTCGACCATGCTCCAATCCGCTTCGTATCGATCCATGGTGATGTTCATTCGACCGCCACCGCTGGCAATTTTGACATCAAAGCCGGCTTCGCGCAGTTGTGAGAGGAAGGCTTCAAAGGGTTCCACATACTCCAATGCGGAGGTTTCCGGCACGTCACGCCCATCCAGCAAAATATGGATACGAACCCGTTTGACATGCTCTTGCTTGGCTCGCCCAATCATGGCTTTCAGATGGTCGATATGGGAATGAACATTGCCATCCGAAAACAAGCCTAAGAAATGTAGCGTGGAATCATGTTTGCTGACATTGCCAATGACTTCCCGCCAAGCTTGGGATTCATACAAAGCGCCTGTCGCAATGGCATCATTGACCAAGGCAGCGCCTTGGTTATAGACCTGCCCTGATCCGATGGCGTTGTGGCCTACCTCGGAATTGCCCATGTCCTCATTGCTGGGCATGCCGACGAATTTGCCGTGGGCCTTCAGTAAGGTATGGGGGTAGTTGGCCAGTAGACGGTCTAAAGTGGGCGTGTAGGCATTGTAAATCGCGTTGCCTTCGTGGTTTGGCGTGTAGCCAAATCCATCCAACACGATAGTCACTACCGGGCCTTCCGCACCGGGAAAAGAAGTCAATTTTTTTAGCATAGTTAGGGTGTCACTTGGGATGGAAGAAAATTGGGATGCTTTGGCATTAGATATACAGACATTTGTCAAAGCGTGGAAGAGAAGCCGATTAAATTGAGTGGACGCAAATTTCCAGAACGGAACCCCTTTCTGTTCAGGCTAGCTGAAAAAATTAGTAGGCAGTTGAAATATAAAGACTTAATAAATAGATTGCCGCACTAAATCCTGTGTGATTCGGGGGTATGGAAATTGGGAAAATGTCCATTTCCTAAAGGCTTGACATTCAATTTGCCTCCGCCAATGGGTGCTGAAAGCACGGCAAGCAGGACAATGGGCCATTTTCACCTTGTTCAATCAATTTAAGGCAACAGTCCACGACCGATGGGTCGTAAAAGATGCCAGAATTTTCCCTAATTTCCACTGCCGCCATGTAAATCCCAAGCGCCGCCCGGTAGGGGCGGTGGGAAGACATGGCATCCACGACATCGGCAACGGCGATAATTCGGGCTTCCAGCAAAATATCTTCTCTTTTCAGTCCCCGTGGATAACCAGAACCATCCAAGCGCTCATGGTGTTGCAGGACCATTTCGGCAATCGGCCATGGAAACTCCACCCCATGTAAAATGTCAGACCCGGTTTGGGCATGAGTTTTGACCAAGGCATATTCCAGATTGGTCAGCTTGCGCGGCATGGTCAAATAATCAATCGGCACGGAAATTTTGCCAATATCGTGAATCATTGCCCCAAGGCGAATGCCGGTTATTTGTGTTGTGGGCAAGCCCATTTCAAACGCAATGGCTTCGGCGATTTGCGAGACTCTCTTTTGATGCCCATTGGTATAGGGGTCGCGAATTTCAATGGCCCTTGCCAATGCCTCAATCGCAGTTTGGTAGACGTTCAACAAATTTTTATTGGCATCTTCCAATTCTCTCCTGTGCCGATGGGACTGCGTGGACTTTTGTATGGCTTCGACCAGCTCATTAGGGTCGAGTGGTTTTTTGACGTAACGGTCTATCCCCAGTTCAATGGCCCGCAGAAAATAATCGGTCTCGTTGTAAGCCGTCACCACGATGATGGGAGTGTCTAGCGAACGGGCCTTGATATTGGCCGCCATTTCCAAGCCGTCCATGATCGGCATTTTGATGTCGGTGATCACCAAGTCGTAGGGGTGGCTATTGAAAAGCACCAAGCCTTCTTGACCATTTGCGGCAACATCCAAGCGGGCAAAACGGCGGCTTAGGAAGTTCGTCATCGCTTCGCGGACTTCCTGCTCGTCTTCGACATACAGCACTTTTAAAGTACGCAGAAAATCCTGTTCAGTTGTCGTTGTCGTTGTCGTTGTCGATTTTGATGATTTCATAATGAATTTAGTCAAGCAGAAAGTATTGGGATGGCAACGGTGATCAATGTGCCCTCGCCGTGGTTAGTCGCTATGATACTACCTTTCATATTCCTTTCCACAATCATCTTGGTCATGTAAAGCCCTATGCCGCTGCCTTGCTCCTTGGTGGTGAAATAAGGGTCAAAAATTTTTGGCAATACGTCCTGATCGATTCCACCTGCATTGTCTTGTAAAGTGAGAATGGCTTGGTCCCCAGACTTCCTTAAGCAGAGTCCTATTTTACCCAAAGTGACCTTGCGTTCCAAAATGGCATCTTTGGAGTTGACCAATAAATTGAGTATCGCTTGTGCCAATTGATTTGGATATCCGTGTCCCATCAAGCCTTCCTCCAATTGTTTGTCCAATTGAATGCCATTGTTTACCAAGGTATCGCCAATAATAAAAATTGACTCTTCAATCGCATGATCCAAGGTAAAATCACAAGATTCCTTGTCGGGCCGGAAAAAATCACGGAATTCGTCCACTGTCGTGGACATGCGCCGTAACAAGCGCCGTGATTTGTGTACGCTCTCCTGCAAACGTTCCTCTGTCAACTCGCCAAAATCATAATCATCTTTGATATTGGCGATGATAATGGACAGGGCGTTCAAGGGTTGCCGCCATTGGTGGGCAATGTTATGCACCATCTCCCCCATTGCCGCCAATCGCGACTGCTGTATCAACAGTAAGTCCTTTTCCCTATTCTTCAGGCTTTCCTGTTGCACCCGCTGCTCCAAGTCGAGGTTAAGCATTAGCAATTCCTCTTGGGCTTGGACTCGCGGGGTGATGTCTTGCACCACTGCTATATGGTGAGTGGGTGCTTCCCCAACAGACCACATGGCCGACACTGTCAAATGAACCCAAACAATCGTGCCGTCTTTACGGCAAAATCGCTTCTCCATTGAATATTCCCTAACCTTGCCTTCAATCAAGACATGCATATGCTCATGGCTGGCTTGAATATCGTCAGGGTGGGTAATGTCATGCAGTGTTTTAGTCATCATCTCCGCTAAGCCAAATCCGCAAATGTCGCAAAATCGTTGGTTAATACGGACAAACCGGCTTGTGTTGGCATCCACTTGGGCCACACCGACAGCCGCCTGCTCGAATAAGGCGCGAAAGCGATTTTCGCTAGTGTCTAAGGTGTCCAACATATCATTGAAAGCATGAGCCAGCCGGGTGATTTCGTCTGCGCCTTGAACATCGGCCCGCACCTCGCGCTTCCCGGATTGAATCATAGTTGTCACATTGGCTAGGGCCGAAATGCGACGGCTGAGGCGTTTGCCAATGGCAAGTGCTTCAAGCAGCGAAAACCCCAAGGCGGCACCAACAAATATCACGCTACCCAAGACCATGGCATCCAGTTTCTGTGCAATTTGCTCTCTACCCAACCCCACTCTCGCCCAACCGACATGCCAGTTTTTATGCAAGATGGGTGTCGCCACATCAATGATGTTTCCATTGTCAGCGATAATGCGGGTTTTCGGAGCGGAATTGATTAGCGCCTTGCTGTCTGCATCAATTAGATATTGGCCTCGCCTCGTTGCATCGGTATGCGCCAAAACCCGCCCCTTGTCGGACAACACCATGGCATAGTGCAATTCAGGGTAGGAATTAAGCGCTTGGACAATTTCTTCCAAGCCTGCAACATCGTTTGACAATACCCAAGACAGCGAACTCACCGCCATTGATTGAGCTAAGGCGCTGGCGTGCAAGGTGCTATTGCGGAACAAGTAGTTTCGCTCCGCCCAGACAAGGTAAGTGACAAACAAGCTGATCATCAGGAAAAAGCCAACTACATAAGTCAGGATGATTTGACGCTTGAAGGGTCTTTGTGCCATGGCCTTTAGTCCTTTAATCTAGCTGACGCACTTGCTTGCGAAATTTGGTTAGAAACTTCTCAACCACACGGTAACGTAAATCGTCCGCCAACTCAAAGCGAGATAACGGCATTCTCGCAAGAATGGCCCTGCCTTCCTCTGTAGTGTGTAGGGTTGCCAAAAATTGCGCCACTTCTGTGGCAATGCTGGTAGGAACATCATCCCTAGCCATGACGCTATTGTTGATCAGAGCATCCGTTTGCCATTGAACGGTCAATTCGCGGGCAAGTTCCGGGTGTTCTTGTTGGAATGACTCCCAAGGTAGAAGCCAAGTAGCGGCGGCGGCTACATCGCCCAAATAAACATTCATGATGGAAGACTCTTGTGAACCCACAAACTTGTTTTCAATATCTTGATTCACATTCAATCCATGGGTATGCAAGTAATACTGCGGCATCAATGCGGCTGCCAAGGCGGTGCGGGCAGGATAGGCGACTTTCTTGCCTTTGAGTTCAGATACTTGTCGTATACCGCTATCCCGGCGGACTAAGATGATCCCGGTGAATTTTTGATCGTCACCCATTTTAGCGATGACATGATAGCCATGACTTATGGCTTTTATGGTTTGGTAAGGATTGGGGAGGGCGAAGTCGAATTGCCGACTATACAGCTTTTTATCAAACTCGTCGTAATTGCGAGACGCTTCCAAACGGAACTTTACGTTTGGAATGCTGCGGTTGAGCAAATCAAACAAAGGCTCGTATATTTCAAACAAGCGCACAGGATTGTGCAGGGGATGAATGGCGAAAACATACTCTTTGGTGGATTCAGGCGCTTGGCTGCCAAAAGTTGGCCCGACCTTTTCAGGTTCTTCCTGCTCACAGGCCAAAAGCCCTACTACCATCACCATTAGCAACAATCGTTTCATCATGCCCCTAACGCCGTATCGTCAACCATCTCATTAAAACCTATGACTGGAGCGTCAAAGCTTGCTTTGACA
Organism: uncultured Methylococcaceae bacterium; assembly: GCA_903911305.1. Classification (GTDB taxonomy): domain Bacteria; phylum Pseudomonadota; class Gammaproteobacteria; order Methylococcales; family Methylococcaceae; genus Methylumidiphilus. Next base: position 12,815 of record CAIWDB010000127.1, read on the forward strand.
AACAAAGCAAGTTTTCCACCCCAGTCTTAATGTCAAAGCAAGCTTTGACGCTCCAACGCCTAATTTGGGCTTATTATGAATGCCCAAGCAATTTTGCCTTTTCAAATTCATGCGCGAACACGGCGAGTAAAATGAGCAAGGTTCCGACTGTCAAGCGAGCCGTGATGGGTTCATGATTTGAAAGATGCCCGACCAGCAAAGCCAACACTGGTGTTAACAAGCTTATCAAAGACACTTCGGTGGCCGCTAAGTGCTTCAAGATATAAAAGTACAGCGCGAACCCTAATGGCGTGGCAAACAACCCCAGATAGGCAATGGACAAAACGCTTGCCATAGGCATGGAAGCGGGTGGGCAACCATCGAGAATGCCCCAGACAGTCAGGAAAATTGGCACCGATAACACCAAACCGCCACCGACTTGGGTTAAGGCAGGCAAGCCGGAATGTAGCCGCTTAACCCATACCGAACTGGCGCATTGCAAAACCCCGGCAACCAACACACCGACAACGCCAAAAATTGCCGGTTCACTATGATTCAATGCGGTCCCAAACATCAGTGCCAAACCACCTAATCCCATGGCGTAAGCGAGCAATTTCCGTCGTTTGAGTGCGCGCTCGCCCAGCCAAGCCGCTGACATTAGCGCGGTAATCATCGGGTTCAAACCGCAAATCACCGCCAGCCATCCCGAGGGAATGAATTGGGATGCCCAGTATAAAGCCAGCATGGACGGGCAAAGATAAATAAAGACGGCGAAATAATTCATTAGGGCCAATCGGTTACGGGGTAAGGGTTGGCGGAAAGCAGCGATCAGCAGTAACACACACACCATGCCGATAGTCATCCTTGCCATCACCCCAAACAAAAAACCCGGCCCTTCCCCACTCCATTTGATTGCCAGCGGCGTGGTGGACCACATCAGGACCAGCGTCAAATACGCCAGTAGTACACGCATAGGGCAATCTCGGGTTGGTGTTGTGATTAGGGGGAGAATAAATTATACAGGGAAATGGGTTTAGGCAAGCTTTGGTGCGGCAATTCACATAGCTGGTTACTTTCCATCTGCATAATTTCTTAATATACCAAGATCATTACCGTAGCCGCTAACGCTGCTTTATTAGAAGCCTTGAAGACATTTCCCGCGTGACGAATCTCACGATTACGATTTTGAGACTCATATTGACTAATTTTGCTAAAGCATTGATAATTGGGTCAATTGGCTGGCAATATGAACCTTTTTCAAGCGGACTTTAGAAAAAGGGTTTATTAACTGAATACCGGATTCTCCGGTTATTGTGATGTAGAGTTGTATTGTCATGAGTGCGGCAGACGAATTTGACCAATCAAAATCCAAGCAAAAGATATTTGGCCATGTACGGCGGTTAGGCTGGCATCGCATAGGCTTCAGCAAACCCTTTATCAAGACAAAATTGTTCGCTTGGACTTCGGCATCACCGTTCGACATTGACGAAGAATCTTTATTCTGGCAGGAAAGACATACGGAAACGCTGAAAACCTTAAAATCATCGCTATTGTTGGTGTGCATGGGTTTTCTCGCATTTTTGATCTTAGATGTCATCACCAAACGCCTGTTGGCAGTGGAGATTTTCAGTCGCATAATGGTTGTGGCGGCTCTTATCGGATTGTTTGCTTGGCTTAATCGAAAGGAAACTTCCGAATCTGCCACCAAGGTCACAACAGTGGCAAACCTTGGGGCAACTCTCTCCGCATCGAATTTGGTCGGCATACTGTTAATTAATGCCAACCCTTCGTTCTATGCCGAAGTCTGGCCCGGCCTTCTGCCCATTTATTTCGTCACCTATGGCCAATTGGTGATGCCGCTTTCGGCGACACTGGTGTTCGGCTGGCTGACCTTGATTGCGCTCCCAACGGCTGGCTATTTCATCGGTGTGGAGGCATCTGCACTCATGGTATCCTGCCTGATGTTGTTCATTGTAAACATCTTTGGGATGTTAACCCGTTATCAGATGGAAGCGTATTCGCGCAAATCATTCCACTCCCGACGCACAGCCGAGGCCGCTGCCGAGGAAAAGGCTTTGTTTATGCGACAAACCAGCCACAACCTTCGGCAACCCCTGCAAGCACTCAGTTGCTATTCTTCAGTCCTTGACAATGCGCTGTTGCGAAGCCAGATCGATGAAGTCCGCCACACGGCCAACAAATTAGGCGTGGCCATTGACGAATTGAACGAGTCTTTCAATCATATTCTCGATATTGCCAATTTGGAAACCGGTAAACAAATGCCGTACATCCAAGAAATCGACATCAACCTATTACTCACGGCACTGGAAGTTCAATTTGCCCCTCAAGCCGCTAAAAAGGGCTTAAGGCTCAAGGTGCGGTTACGCACCCGGCCACCCTTCATTGTTTGGTCGGATGCCAACATGCTGCGGCAAATACTCGGTAACCTGATCGACAATGCGATTAAATACACGCTTAACGGTTGGGTTTTAGTCGGAACTAGCGAAGTCAGCCCAAACCAACTGAAAGTCCATGTGCGAGATACCGGGATTGGCATCCCCGAAGGCCAATCAGAATCCATTTTCCACGAATTTCACCGCAGTCACCGACGGCAAAACGACCCACACCCCCACGGCTTGGGGATAGGTTTGGCCTATGCGATGAAGGCCAGCGAACGCCTGCCGAGGCATAGCCTGTCGTTCCATCCAAAACGCAGTCGGGGAACGGATTTTCAGTTCAATGTGCCGGTGGTTGTGGACGCCACAGGGAATTCGCCGACCATGAACCCTGTTCATGGCGATTTGATTGGATGTTACGTGTTTGTGGTGGACGATGACGAAGATGTGTTGAACGCACTGGCTGGACAGATAGAATGTTGGGGCTGTCTCGTGGACAAAGCCCGGTCGTTGGATGCGCTTCGCCAACTGTTGGAAGACAATCTCAGACCACCCGATATTTTGGTCACCGATTTTTATCTAGGTCAACACGAAACGGCCCATGACGTGATCAATGCTGTGGAAGCCGACTGCGGACCCGTGCCCACGCTCGTCCTATCTGCACGTGCGATACCCGAAGCCGAAAAGGCCAAATGGCCGAACTCAACCCTGCTTCTGCGTAAACCCGCCAGCGCGGCCAGCATGTTGAAAGCTTTGATTAAACTAACAGGAAAAAACCAAGCCTCCAGTTTATGATCTGTTTTTGTTTTAAACTGAATAAATCTTCGATGACGTAACAAGCCAACGCACTCAGTTCCCAACTTCGGGCGAGCCAAACACCATGCCAAGTTCATATACCTTCACCAGCAATTCTGTCCTGCGAGTCACCCCAAATTTCTGAAAGATAGGCCGCAAATGGTTCTTGACCGTCTGCTCGCCTATCCCCAAACGCCGTGCGATGTCCTTATTGCACTTGCCTTGGACCAACCAGCCCAACACTTCGAATTCACGCGGTGTCAGGCCAGGCATTCCCGGATTGTGAACGGGACGAATACCCGCAGGGTAGTCTTTAGTATGGCCAAGAGCTGCGATGACCGTTCCGCCATCAAACGCCGAGACGGGTAAATAAGGCCGGCCCGACAGCACATCTCGCAACGCCTCGACAAACACTTGCCGGGAAACCGTCTTCGGAATAAACCCCATCGCCCCCAAGCGTAAACATTCAAACACCAGTTCCCGGTCATCCAAGCCGGAAAACATCACCACGCAAAGTGACGGAAACTCGCGTTTTAATTCAACCAAACCCGCACAGCCGTTCTTACCCGGCAATTGCACATCCAACAACACCAAGTTCAGCGGCGTGTCACGGGCAATCGCCAAGCCATCCCCGACATCCTCGGCCTCGTAAACCGTAGTCTCGGGCAGCATTTGTCGAAGCAATAGCGTAACGCCCTCCCTCGCGCAGAAGTGGTCGTCAATAAGCAGGATGTTCATGGGAACCATGATTTTGGAACGGATGACTGTTGATGTTACCAGTTATGACAGGTAGTGAATAGGGTACTTTGGTACGGGTACTTAAGGAGGATGGTCAGGATGAGATTTTGGTGGAAGAATTATAATCAACTAAGGATAAGCCTAATTGTGATATTCGCTGATTGAATATCTTATACAAGCGCAATACTAATCTATTTTTTGTGTATTTGGCGATGTTGAATAAATGTATTATCATGAATATTTATATTATTTGTTTAATTATGTAACGAAAACTTTAAGTCTTATCATAATACTTTTGTAATTAATCGAAATTCTGGATTTATTTCTTGAGGTAGGTTCGACTTAAATATAGGCTACAGCAATTACTAGTAGTTGACACTAATTAATAGGTTCTTTATTTTTAACGAAAAATATATTTTACGGAGTGTTCATGACTTACAAGCATTGTTTAACATTAAATTGCTGCGCAAAAAGCTTTGGCCTTTTCTCATTCAGTTTATTTCCACAGCGTGGATCTATAATTTATTTTTACCTACTAGTGGCAGTCAGCATACTTTTATTAGCCGGTTGTGCTGGTGTCACAACCATTTCCGTGGGCGATGAAAAAGGTCAAACTAGCGATGATGACGCCCGTGGGATACGTCACTATGGATATAAAGTACCATTCATACTAATCACTCCTAGAGTGGGTGGAGGTGTCGATAGCCAAGTGATTTATTTGGCAGATACTAATAATCGTTTCTCTTCTCGGCCTTATGCCTTTATTGCAGAAAATAAAACATCACTTAATTTCACCAATGGAGTATTAGGTAATAGCGAAATAACGGTGGATGAAACAAAAGCCCCCCAAGTGGCATTGGACATCCTAAAATCACTTGCAGAGGTCGCTGCTAAGGCATTTTTTCCTTTATCTACAGAACCTGATAAGTCCATATCCAGTTCGTTCGAACTTCCGATGCCTGTATTATTCAGGGTTTTTGTAGACTATACTGGAGTTCTTTCAGCACGTGGAGAATATGGTGGTCGAAGTATCAAATTTAGCCTATCAAATGCGTATACCAGTAACATGCCATCTTCTTTAATCGAAGGAACAAAATAAAATGAGTTTTTTCAACTTCAATAGAAACAAAGTAGCGGTAGGTTATTGTTTGTTAACATTATATTTGGTGGGCTGCACCACCATTATTACTAGTGAAAAATTATCTCCATCCGCACAGGGTCAACCATATTGTCTTCCTATACAAGCATTGAGTTATGAAAAAAGAGATAATGGTAAATTTGAATTTAAAATTTTAGAAAATATACCAGATAATACAAAAATGTATGTAGTTAGAGCTACTTCATTTCTTTCCTCTTATACTTTCGATGTTCAAAAAGATAGAGTCAATAAAGACAGTGGCGGTGCGCAGGAAAGTGAAGGGTCTGGAAGCTGTCTTCTTACATATATTGGTCTTGATAGCAAAGTTCCAGAGGCCATAATGAAATCTACAAGCGAAGCTTTCGGAACGTTCGGGAAAACTGCAATTGATCAAGTTAACCAACAAAATACAGCAAAGAAAGCATTGAATGATGCGGTTAGAGTTAAAGAAATAGCTGTTAGAATGGCTAAGCTTGATCGAGATAAATTAAACAGCAAGGGTACCGCCACTCCCCAAGAAATATCTGAAGCAGATAATGCAATTGAAAAAGCAATTCGTGAACTTAATCAAGCAAGGCTTGCGGCCGGTTTTGTACCACTGGAAGAAACCCCGGCATCAGGCTTTAAAAAGGAAAATCAATTTCAAAGTCCTGATATCTCACAAATTGAGTTATATCAGCCAGAATTTTATACTATAAAGCACAGTACTGTTGATATTGAAGTTGATATAAAAGATAAATATGGGAATGTCATTGGAAAAGAAAAATTAAAAGAACCAACTGTTAAGCTGGTTGGTATGAAATATTCTAAAGAAAAAAAATAGTTGTTGATTAGATAGTAGTTTAAAAACTAAAAATATTGGAGGCAATATTATGAACATTCAAGTCTATTTTCCTGAACCAACACCGCCACGATCCGTACCTCAAAATTTATTTTCAACTTTGGATATAGAAATAGATAGCCTTCTGGATGCTACTAAAGCAAGAGAGAGATTCTCGGTTGATGGAAGTGGTCTTGCCGTAGCAGTACTTGACACTGGATTACGGGTTACACATAAATGTTTTAGGGGAAGAGTATTAGAGCCACATAACTTCCTTTTGGATCCCGAGGGTAATTCTGATGATGTCGAAGATACAAATGGTCATGGGACGAATGTTGCTGGTATCATTGCTGCTGGAACTTCAGACGAAAGGCGAGGAATCGCCCCTAGGGCAAATATTATCCCTTTAAAAGTTATACCAGCGGCGGATATCGAACCAATTTTTGAAGCATTAAGATGGGTATACAATAACACAGAACGATTTAACATTACGGTCGTAAACTTTTCTTTTGGTATACCAAGTATAAATCACATTGACGATCATCTGGCTTCTCGGGATTTTCCTGAGTTATCACGCTTATTAGATATGTTACTTGAAAAAAGAGTTGCTGTCGTTGTAGGGGCGGGTAACGACTATTGGCAAGATCAAAAGGAAGGAATGACAATTCCGGCAATTTTTCGACAGGTTATTTCCGTTGGTGCAGTGTATGATACTTCATTTGGTTCTAGAAGCTATAGGGATGGAGCCATTGCCAATTCAACTCATGCGGATCAAATTACTCCTTATTCACAAAGGCTTTCAAAATACACAAGCCCCGATTGTTATACCGATGTATTTTCGGCTGGTGGACAAGCGACCTCTGCCGGAGCCGGTGACGATGATGACACATCAATTCGAGAAGGAACTAGCCAAGCATCACCAACGGTTGCTGGAACAATATTATTGCTACAACAATATTATCTAAGAATGAAAGGTGTGAGGCCTACCATATCATTATTGCAAGATATTCTTCGGGCAACATCAAAGTGGATAACCGATGGCGATGATGAAGATGATAACGTCATCCACACGAACAAAAAATATCCTCGTATAAATGCTTTCCAGTCACTTTCCGCTTTACATAAAGCTATTCAATTAGGTAATGTATAAACATAGTTAAGACAAAGCAGAGAGTTGCACCGTTGGATATTCATTAACTAATGCCTTTGTCAGATTATTTCTCTTTATGAGACCCCCCTAAGTGTGTCCCAACAAAATACTTTGTATCAACAACCAAGACTCAATAAAATGTCAAATAACAAACTCCCACTCAAAAATCTGACTGTCATCAATTACCCTTCCGATGTGGTCAATATCCGCGTTGAGAAACACAAAGCCAAATTGACCGACAACGGCAATCCCACAGAGATAAATGCATGGTCTTATGTGCCGGTTTCCACTGTCGGGCTTGCCAGCAAGCCAGATGTGAATAGGGTATTGGAAAACTATTTAGGCCCAATCATTAATGTGAAAAGAGGCAAAGGTTTATCGGTGCGTTGGATCAACACCTTGGGATCAGATGCCGATCCCAATAAGTGCGCCGAGCAGGAAAAACCGCCCATCACGGTCAGTCCAGAAGATTTGCAACGTTTGATCTCCCTGTGGGATGCAAATATGATGAATCCGACCCGTGGCATCGTCACCCATCTGCACGGGGGTAAGGTGGCGCAGGATTTCGACGGGTGGCCGCTGTGGCCGGTCGGTTTCCACGACGACAGCTTTCCGCCAAACCCCAACGATCTGCCGACACACCGCACTTACTACTATCCCAACCGCCAACGGGCTACCATGCTGTGGTTCCATGACCATGCGATGGACAACACCGCGCCGCAAGTGTTCGCTGGCCTGGCCGGGCTATATTTTATTCGCGACGAGGGAGATGCGGCCTTGTTTGATTTGATCGGAGGCGAAGGTCAGGAAATTCCGTTGGTGATTCAGGATCGATGCTTTGACGAAGCGAGCCAGAAATTCGATTATGTCAGGGGGTTGCCTGTCGATACAACCACCACACCGCCAAGTACCGTGGTGGGTTCAGGTCGCCCGGAATTTTTAGGTGACACTATTTTCGTCAACGGACGGCCTTGCCCTTGTCACGAGGTGGAAAGGCGTATCTTCCGCCTGCGGATTTTGAACGGTTCCAATGCCCGCACGTATTCTATAGCACTATTGGATTCAGATTCATTCACTTGGCACACGAACCGGATGCGGGTGATTGGCACAGAAGGCGGACTATTGGCAACACAAGTGCATTTAGATAAAAACGGTTTCCTGACGATTGCGCCTGGCGAACGTCGTGATGTATTGTTGGATTTGACTGGGCTTGATGGCAAGATCACTTGTCTGCGCTTGGTCAATTTGGCGATTGCCCCAATAGTGAGCGATAGGGCCGAAGACCCTGAACCTATCTTCCGCTATCACAATCCCAGAAAGCTCGACCATGATGCTGCCACGCGAAGTGATCAGCGCTATTCGGTATTGCAAGACAATGAACGTACCGCTGTCAATTTGGCAGAAAATCGGGCAAAGATCATGGAACTGAGATTGACTGGCGTAGATCATGTCAAGCCCGTCCTTTTCCGCCAGCGGCTGGCCCATATACTCCGCACCCAAGCCAATGATGATGCATTTGTTTGGAGTGATGAAACATCAAGCTTGATGCCATGGTCAGACACAGTGGAGCGCAACCGTTTGGTACTTTTGATGAACAACACTTTGGATTTAAAAAACAAAGAGGAACGTGGAGTTGATGGTTTCCCCAAAATTACGGACTGGCAGGATATACAGATGTGGGAACTGGTAGACGCAAGCCTTGCGCCTCCCGGCCTGCCCCGCTGGCAACTCCCATTTGTGGTTGATTTGCAAAACAACTTACCAGATGCCCCCAACGACATGCAAAGCCATGCAATCAATTACGCGGTTGCGCGGCGGACTTTCATTCAGATGAGGATGGAAGATGACGGCAGTTGCAAGCCTCCCCACCCACTATATGCCGATTTACTTAAACCAACCATCGAAGCCAAACAAGGCTCTTACGAGCGTTGGTATGTCGCCAATATCGGCAATGGTCAGCCAACGCTTCATGTCAGCGAAATCAGTACCCAGAAAAGTGAAGATATCAATCGGGTTCCCGATATGCATCCTTTTCATATTCACTTGGTCAATTTCATTGTATTGCGACGGTGGGAGTTCAAAGAATCAGGCAAATTTGAATTACAACAAGCAGGGCTTTTCGACAGGGTGGCGAGGGATGACACTGTGCGAATTGGTTCCAATGAATTGCTGGAGTTGTTGGTTTACTATCCGCCTGACTATATCGGGGACTACCCTTACCACTGTCATCTAGTCGAACATGAAGACATGGGGATGATGCTACATTTCTCGGTGAGTTAAGTTGCGTAGCGAAACTTCAACAAAGAGGCTGGTGCAACCCAGTCAGAGGTTTTGCTCGCTGGCACTTTGAAGTCGCCAATGATTCCAAACCGATTCGGCGAGGGTCGATTCAGTTTGGAACCTTGAGTTGGGGGAATTAGGTAAACTTAAGCCGCTTTTCCAGCCGCCGTCGCCTCGGGTACTTCGATAAGCTTGCCCGACTTGACATCATAGATGTATCCATAAATCGGTATGATTTTCGGAACCAAGGGATGGTTGCGGATGCGTTTTACGTCTTCAAGCACGCTTTCCTCTTGGGTTTTGATGGTCAGCCAGTTGATGTATTTGCCTTCCGTGCAACCGGGCCCTTCGCCGCAATCATGCCATCCCTTTTCATCAATGGATGCCGTTTTCAAACTGCTAGACAGCAAGCCGCTCATGATTTCGTTGGTGAACAATTCCATGCCGCAGTTAGTGTGGTGGATCACAAACCATTCTTTCGTG
>CAIWDB010000128.1 GCA_903911305.1 uncultured Methylococcaceae bacterium
ATATTAAACCTAGTTGCGATCCGACTGTCTATCCCCTAGTCAGTCAGCTTGCCCTACTGGGTAGGCGGTCAATGCAGGGTTCATGACTCATCAACTGACATCATTCACAATAACAAATTTATTCTCGGAGGTATTTCCCTATGAAACTTGGCTCAAATGTTCTTAAAGGGTTTTTGGCTTTCATACTGGTGTTGCCGCTTTCGCCTATGGCGAATGCCAGTTGCTCCCCGGCAGATGCAGAGCGGCTGCAAAAGGTCGCCCAAGCCGTGGTTGGCTCGTTACCCACCTTGAATTATTCAGCGGTTCGGCGGGCTAGGTTTAAGGTTTCAGCAGACGAGTCCACGGGAGCCTTGAACCTTAAATATTCCAATCTGCGCAGAACCTTGTTCGAGCAAAGCGTAAACATTCAGGAACTGGCCCCAGATGTAGTGCCGGGATGCAAGTTGGTGGGGCGTCCTGCTCAGGGTAGGCCCGGTAATGGATTATTTTTGCGGCTGGCCTGTGAAGCACCTCAAGTAACCCCCGGCTGCGCCATCGTCATACAACCGGGCTTGAACCGCTCCCGCCAATTCGGTTGGACTTTCCGCGTGACCGGCAATCGGGTGATAATGCCTGCTCAAACCAGATAATCGCTAGGATGAAAACTTAGCCTAAACCGTTTGTAGCCCGCACGAAGTAAGCTTGGTGCGGGTTTTGCGTTTGCGCCCGTGTGGGACCATGAGCACTATCTATCTTTCATCCACTTATGAAGACCTCAAAGACTACCGCCGGACGGTGATTGATGCTTTGCGCAAATCCGGTTATCAAGTCATCAACATGGAAGATTATGTTGCTCGTGACGAACGTCCAGTGGATGCCTGCCTTAAAGACATTGACCAAGTTGAACTATACGTCGGAATATTTGCCTTCCATTATGGTTATATTCCACCGATTAAGCATGGCAACCCGGAGGGGCTTTCCATCACCGAACTGGAATACCGCCACGCCGAAAAAGCGGGGAAAACCTGTCTGGTCTTCTTGGCAGAAGAAAACTTGGCTTGGTCCCGCTTGCATATGGATGATTGCACCGGTCAAGGGGAAGGTGGCGAAAAAGTCAAACGCTTGCGCCAACATCTGTCCTCTGAAAAGATGGGCAGTTTTTTCAACTCGCCCCATCAATTGGCAAGTCTAGTCCAAGCGGCGGTCATTCAATCCCTTAGCGCCAAACCCCGACCCACTGCTCAGCCAACCCTACCCGCCATCACTTGGGACATCACTCAGAAAGGCTCGCCTTATCCGGGCCTTGCCCATTTCACCCGCAAATTCTCACCCGTCTATTTTGGGCGGGAAACCGAAGTTAATGAGGTGTTGGACCGGTTTGCTCAACCGGAAGGACGCTTCATGATTATCAGCGGCGACTCCGGCACAGGCAAATCGTCCCTGGTGGATGCCGGTGTGTTGCCCCGTTTGCCAGCCGACACGCACCCGGTGACTATGCTGCCCAGCCGAGGCAATCATCCATTTGATGCGTTGATGCAAATGCTGTCCGTTCCGGCGCAACAATCGGGCCTGGATCATTTTGAACTGGCCGAGACCTTGGCGTACCAGCCAGAAACCTTAGTTCCTCGTTTGGATCAGATCATCAAACAAGGCTTGGAAGGCAAGAACTTGGTAGTGTTCATCGACCAGTTGGAGGAGATTTTCCTACCCGCCAATAATAAAGACCGACTCGGTCTTGGAGATCGAGTCGGTCTGAATCTCGTTGAAGCCTTCCTCACCCAACTCTACCGCGCCACGCAGGAAATTCCCTTGCGAGTGATTGCCACGATACGCAGCGATTGGCTGCACCATTGCTATGCTCATGCCGACTTGCTCAAAGTCTTGCGCAGCCCCGGCCATTATCCTTTAGGACCCGTCGCGCCTTGGCTGATGCATGACATGATCGCCAAGCCCGCCGCGAGTGCGGGTTTGAGTATTTCTGGACCATTGCTCGCCCGGTTGATTCAAGATGCTGGTTCCGAACCCGGCAATCTGCCGTTGCTGGCTTTCGTGCTGCAAGCCTTGTTTGACAAGCGGCAAGGCAAGGTTCTCAGTGAAGCCGAATACGTCAACATGGGCGGGTTGACCGGGGCGATTGCCCAACATATCGCAACGGTGGAAGCCGGGTTGGAACATTCGCTAGGCAAAGAAACCTTGCAAAACCAGTTGACTGGGCTGTTCCGCCAATTGATTCATTTGAATGCCGAAAGCTTGCCTAGCCGTCGCCGGGTCAGCCGCGCCAGTCTGGAACCGGCTATTCTGGCGACGGTTGACGAATTGGTTCGTGCAAGAATATTGACGGCGGAGGGGAGAGTAAAGCCCCTCTCCCCATCGGGGAGAGGGGTTGGGGATAGGGGGGAAATCTTCGAGAATACAATCTCATCAGGAACCATCACCCTCGCCCACGAACGGCTGTCGGAAATCTGGCCCAATTTGAAAAACTGGATAGACCGCAGCCGCGACGACCTCCATTTATTGCGGCAAGTGCGCTTGGAAGCGGCGCATTGGGATGAAAAAGGCCGCCACCCCGAAGCCCTCTGGCCGCATGAATTGCTGAAAGACATGCCGCGCATGGTCGCAAACCTACAGCCCGAACTGACCGCAGCAGAAAAGCTATTCATCAGGCCGGAAGCCGAGCGCTTGCAGGAAGAATTGGAAATCCCCACCACCACCCATTACCGCCGCGCCGAAATTGGCGACCGGCTGGCGGCAATAGGCGATCCTAGGCCCGGTGTGGGATTGCGGTCTGATGGCTTGCCGGATATTGATTGGGTTGAAATACCCGGAGGAACGGTTATTCTGCAAGGTATGCCAGGAAAATTTAGCGTCCAGCCCTTCCAAATTGCCCGCTATCCGGTAACCTATATTCAGTATCAAGCGTTCCTCAATGCGAAGGATGGCTATGGTAATGAAGAATGGTATCGTAACAAAGAATGGGATCATGGCGGACCAAGCTGGAAAAAAAATCCTCGCGAACAATCTCGGTGCATCATCAATAGTCCAGCGGAAAATGTGTCTTGGTCTAATGCAGTCGCATTTTGTCGTTGGTTGGGTTTTAGATTGGGCTTGGATATTCGTTTACCTACAGAATGGGAATGGCAGCAAGCCGCGACTTCGGGTCGAAAGGATTTCCTCTACCCATGGGGACTGGAGTGGCGAGAAGGTTTTGCCAATACCGATCAAAGCCATCTTGGTCGTACTACGGCGGTAGGCATGTACTGTCAAGGCCAGTCAAAACAAGGAGTCTATGATTTGGCTGGTACTGTCTGGGAATGGTGTTTGAACATATGCGACAAACAGAGGCAAAGTGGCTTAGGGACTCACACTGACCGTGTGTTGCGTGGCGGGTCTTGGGAAAACCTTTCAAGGGACTGCCATTCTGCATTTCGTTACGACTACCGGCGCGATCTCGGAATCAGCAGCGTTGGCTTCCGTTGCGCCCGAGTTCAGTCGTGAGTCAGGCCATCAATCCAGGTCGGCATCCCATGCCGACAAATTCCGGTGGGTAGATTTCTGGCGGCAAAGGGTTGCCGCCCTACTTTCCGCTCATTCCCAAGCCGGGTTGGGCAACATCTTTTTGTTGCCCAACATTCGGGATTCGTCGGGCGCGATGTAGCCGCGCTCGACCTACACTGCTTTGGGCGTTTGCTGGTGGTGGATTATCATTATCGTGATGAAGATGAAATCCGGGTAATTTCCGCCCGCCCCGCCGAACCTCATGAACGGCGCGAATATCAAGAAGGCTAAACCATGCAAGACGAATACGATTTTTCCAACGGCACACGCGGCCCGGTGGCCGATTCCACGGG